>JBASOB010000615.1:0-5617 GCA_049657865.1 Mobilitalea sp. | reverse complement strand
GTAAACAAATTCTCTACGACACAGAAGATATAATTAGCAAGGATAAAATACTGCTTGAAGAATTATCTTCAATAAAAACTACTATTAACACCTTCGAAGAAACAGAGGACTTTGAACTATTGAAGGGTAATGTTTTGGGTTTGAATAAGTCAAACATAAATTTACCATCAAAACCTATAGCACCAAGTAGAAAAACCAGTCCAAGTAACACTAAAAATGCGGCTATTGGAGGTATGTTTGGTTGTATTATTGGAGCTTTCATTGTATTAATTAAAGAGTATTGGTTTAAGAAAAATTAATATATCAATTGATAATAACTGAAGTATGCCGATTTGGATAGTAGTGGAGGAGAACTAAATGTTTAAAAATAAGACATTGTTAATTACGGGAGGAACAGGTTCATTTGGGAATGCTGTACTTAATCGTTTTTTGGAGACTGAAATTAAAGAAATCCGTATTTTTTCTCGTGATGAAAAAAAACAGGATGATATGAGACATAAATACCATAATGATAAGATTAAATATTATATTGGTGATGTTCGCGATCTTGCAAGTACTAAGAATGCTATGTATGGAGTCGATTATGTATTCCAAGCAGCTGCATTAAAACAAGTTCCATCTTGTGAATTTTTTCCAATGGAAGCGGTTAAAACAAATGTATTTGGAACAGATAATGTGCTGACTGCCTGTATAGAGGCTGGAGTTAAAAAAGTAATCTGCTTATCAACTGATAAAGCAGCATATCCTGTAAATGCAATGGGAACTTCAAAAGCGATGATGGAAAAGGTGTTTGTAGCAAAATCAAGAACTGTCAACCCTGATAATACACTTATTTGTGGTACAAGATATGGTAATGTGTTATGTTCAAGGGGATCGGTCGTTCCACTATTTGTAGAACAGATTAAAGCAGGTATACCACTTACTATAACAGAACCCAATATGACGAGATTTATTATGACTTTAGAAGAAGCAGTAAAACTTGTTGAATTTGCTTTTGTAAATGCTGAGAGTGGAGATATTATGGTTCAAAAAGCACCAGCAACAACGATTGGAGTTCTTGCCGAAGCAGTTCAAGAATTATTTGCTATAAATAATGAAATAAAAATTATTGGTATCCGCCATGGTGAGAAAATGTATGAAACATTGCTTACTAATGAAGAGTGTATTCATGCTATTGATATGGGAGATTTTTATCGTGTCCCCGCTGATAAGCGAGATTTAAATTATGATAAATACTTTATTGAAGGAATGCAGGAAAAGACACGCTTGACTGAATTTAATTCTAATAATACAAAGTTGCTTTCAGTAGAACAAACAAAAGAAAAGTTACTATCTTTAAAATATATCCGAGATGAATTAGAAGCTTGGAGGAATAGATAATGAAAATTTTGATTACAGGAGCAAAAGGATTTGTAGGTAAAAATCTTATTGCTGAGCTAAAAAATCAAAAATATTTGGATGTTTTAGAATATGATATTGATACAGATCCATCATTACTTGATGTATATACAAAGGAATGCGAATTTGTATTTCATTTGGCAGGAGTTAATCGTCCACAAAATGAGAAAGACTATATGTTGGGCAATTTTGGGTTCACTTCAATTTTACTTAATTCATTAAAGAAAAATAATAACAAGTCAGTAGTTATGATTTCGTCTTCAATACAGGCGATGATTGATAATCCGTATGGTCAAAGCAAAAAGGCTGGTGAGGATTTGTTGTTCGCCTACAGTGAAGAAGTGGGAGCTAAAGTACTGATTTATCGATTTCCTAATATATTTGGTAAATGGTGTCGACCAAATTATAACAGTGTAATTGCTACCTTCTGTAATAACTTGGCTAACAATATACCAATACAAGTTAACGATCCAAGTGTAATGATGAGTCTTGTATATATTGACGATGTTATTGAAGAACTTATCAATGCATTAAATGGTAAAGAAAATAGAGTTGGATATTTCTGCGAAGTGCCTGTAACCTATACAATTATGCTTAGTGATATAATAGATTTGATTAATTCTTTTAAAGATAGCAGAAAAACACTAAATATTCCCAATATGTTAAATTTATTTGAAAAAAAATTATATAGTACTTATCTTAGTTATCTACCTATAAATCAATTCTGCTATCCTTTGAAAATGAATATTGATAGCAGGGGTTCCTTTACAGAAATTATTCGTACAATGGATAGAGGTCAGTTTTCAGTAAATATTGAAAAACCAGGTATAACAAAAGGTAACCATTGGCATCACACAAAGAATGAAAAATTTATTGTAGTAAGTGGAAAAGGATTAATAAGATTCAGACGGATAGACACTGAAGAAATATTTAATTATTATGTTAGTGGTGACAAAATGGAAGTCGTAGATGTTCCTGTTGGATATACCCATAATATTACTAATATTGGTGACAATGATTTGATTACATTCATATGGGCGAATGAAGTTTTTAATCCTGAAAAACCAGATACACATTTTTTGGAGGTATAAAATAATGAAAAAACTTAAAGTTATGACAGTTGTAGGAACACGACCAGAAATTATAAGACTTTCAGCTGTTATTAATAAATTAGAAAAATCTGAAGCAATAGAGCATATTTTGGTTCATACTGGACAAAATTACGATTATGAATTGAATGAAGTATTCTTTAATGATTTCAAACTAAGAAAACCGGATTACTTTTTAGATGCGGCTAATGGAACAGCAATAGAAACTATTGGAAATATATTAATAAAGATAGATCCTTTTATAAGTAAAGTGAATCCAGATGCATTTTTAGTTTTAGGTGATACTAATAGCAGTTTATGTGTTATTGCTGCGAAGAGGAGACATATACCTATCTTCCATATGGAGGCAGGGAATAGATGTTTCGATCAAAGAGTACCAGAAGAGACAAATAGGAAAATTGTTGATCACATAGCAGATATTAATTTGACATATAGTGATATAGCAAGAGAGTATCTACTAAGAGAAGGTTTACTGGCAGATAGGATTATTAAAACGGGTAGTCCAATGCTTGAGGTCATAGATTCTAGAAGAGAGGATATTGAAAAATCTAATATATTGGAAAGATTAAATTTGACAGAAGGGCAATATTTTGTAGTATCAGCTCACAGAGAAGAAAATATTAGTTCGGAAGAAAATTTTATGAATTTAATAGAAAGTCTGAATGCGATTGCTGAAGAGTATCAAATGCCTTTAATTTTTAGCACGCATCCAAGAACAAAAAAAATGATTGAAGAAAAAGAGATAAAATTTAATCCACTAATTCAAACTATGAAACCATTGGGATTTAATGACTATATCAAGTTGCAGATGAAATCAAGAGTAGTTATTAGTGATAGTGGTACAATTAGTGAGGAGTCTTCTATTCTTGGATTCAAAGCACTAAATATTAGACAAGCTCATGAAAGACCAGAAGCTATGGAAGAAGCTTCTGTTATCATGGTAGGGCTTGAAAAAGAAAGAATTCTACAGGGTATTGAGGTACTGAAATTACAAAAAAATGATACATTAAGACCGGTTGCTGATTATAGTATACCTAATGTATCAGAAAAGGTACTTAGAATAATAATTTCTTATACTGATTATATAAACAGGGTAGTTTGGGGAAAAAATATATGAGGATAATGGTTTTTGATGTTCCGGCTGAAAGTGGAGGAGCATTAACTATACTAAATCAATACTATGAGAAAGCTAAAAGAGATTTTAATAACGAGTGGATTTTTATTATTAGTACGCCTGATTTAGCAGAAAATGAAAATCTGAAAGTTCTAAATTTTCGATGGGTTAAGAAAAGTTGGTTACATAGATTCTATTTTGATAATTTTGTGGCATATAAATTAGTAAAACAATATCAAATAGATGAAATCTTATCATTACAAAATGTTATAATAAAGAATGTAAGGATTGAACAAATACTATATTTGCACCAACCACTTCCCTTTGTAAAAAAAAGATATGGTTTTATTGAAAATTATAAATTCTGGATTTATCAGAATATTATCAGCAGAATGATATATAGGTCTATAGAAAAGGCTTTTTCAGTAATAGTTCAAACAAAGTGGATGAAAGATGCTTGTATTGAGAAAACTAATGTTAATCCTGATAAAATAATTATTGAACCTCCATGTTTTGATATAATTGTTAGAGAAAAATACGAAAAAGATAATAGCGATATATTATTATTATTCTATCCAGCAGCTGGAGCAAGCTATAAAAATCATAAGATAATAGTGGAGGCTTTGAATAGAATCGATACAAAAAAAAGAAAACTATTTAAAGTCATTTTTACTCTAAAAGGAAATGAAAACGCCAATATTAAAGAACTTTATGACATAGTTGAGAAAAATCAGTTACCTATAGATTTCATAGGGCAAATAAGTAGTGATGAAGTATATAATTATTATGCTAAATCAACATTGATTTTCCCATCCTATATTGAAACTTTTGGATTGCCACTACTTGAGGCGAAGTTACATGGTTCTCCAATACTAGCTTCAGATTGTGCATTTTCTCATGAAGTTTTGGAGAAATATGATAATGTTAAATTCTTTGATCCATTTGACGTTGGGAGTTTATTGAATTTAATTGAAGAAAGATTAAACTGAGGATATTTGTTAAAGTAAAACATATCAGAAAAGGGATTAAGCCTATTTTATATAATAGAAATACGAGGTGATAAGGTGGGAACGGAAGTAATTATATTAATGGCGACATATAATGGTGAAAAATATATTGAAGGTCAATTAAAGAGCATAATTAATCAATCATTTACTGATTGGAAATTAATAATCAGGGATGATTGCTCTTATGATTGTACTGTAGACATAATAAAAAAATATGTTTTTTTGGATGAACGTATTTCGTTAATTGAGGGAAAAGAAAATCTTGGGCAAGCAGCAAATTTTAGTTTCTTATTAGGTGAAGTTCTGAATAAAAATTATGTTATGTTTTGTGACCAGGATGATATTTGGACTGAAAATAAAGTTGAAATTTCTATTGATGTAATGAAGAGTTTAGAGAATGAGAAAGGTACAGAAGAGCCAATACTCGTATACACAGATTTAAGATATGTTAATAATAATCTTGAGGATATAAAGGGAATTTATTCAAAAAAACATAAGAATAATCTTAGATCTATTTTGGGCTCGAACTACATTTATGGATGTACTATTATTATTAATAGTGCACTAAAAAACATCTCTTATCCAATTCCGGCAGAAGCACAAAACCACGATTACTGGATTGCTTTAAATGCCGCACTATATGGAAGTATTATTCAAGTAAGGAAGAAAACAATATTATATAGACAACATAATAATAATGTGACAGGTGGGTTGAAAAATTATTCTTTATTGTATAAGGTTAAAAAAATAATTAAATTAAATGATATATTTAAAGGAAATTATAGCCAAGTTAATCAAAATTTATTGTTTTGTGACTTGAACAAGAAATCTAATAATCATATTTTGTTAGAATATAAAATGATTTTTATAAACCATGGATTGAAATCAATTCAAAGAGCATTAAAATTTAGATTAGTTAGAAACTCAATTCATGAGACTATATTTTATTATATATTTATATATATATATGGAAGCAAAAGGAACAATAT
>JBASOB010000614.1:0-3435 GCA_049657865.1 Mobilitalea sp. | reverse complement strand
TTTAGTACATCATCTCCAACTAGAGAATCAATGAGATTTGTGTTTACTTTGATTTCATCTGGGATAAGAATGCTAGGTAGCTTTCCATTTGTAAGAAGAGTAACAGAATTTGAGGTAGGAAGTAATTCCAGGGCTTCATGAAGAGCATATTCACCATCCCCCAACACAGCAACATCTTTTCCTCGGTAGAAGAAAGCATCGCAGACTGCACAATAGCTGACTCCGTGTCCTTCTAGTTCTTTTAATCCTTTTACAGGGGGGACGTAACGGGAAGTACCGGTTGCAATTACTACACTGTCAGCAGAATATTCACCACTTTTGGTCTTTACAACCAATTTGTCTGTAAAAGAGATACCAAGTACTTCATCTGAGACAATCCCGGCTCCAAGCCGTCTTGCTCCTTCAATTCCATCCGCGATCAGATCTTTACCGGAGATAGGCTGGCTAAAGCCATAATAATTCTCGATTTCTGAAGCTTTTCCCAAAGCTCCATGATCTTTCCCTATGATCATCGTTTCGATTCCGGCTCTGGTTGTATATAAAGCAGTTGAAATCCCTGCAGGACCATTTCCAATAATGATTACATTTGACATTTTAAATACCGCCTTTCTATATGACTCATTTACTTTGTTATGATTATAACAATAGGCAGGAGGAGATTCTGTGACAAAATCACATGGGTTCTTATGTTTATCACCATGCCTTTCTCTCTGCCTAAGAAAAATCAAACTATAACCCTTACAATTTTTTAGTTCTTTAAATATCCTATCTTATTATATATACTTCGCAATTATAGTATAATATAATGTAACTATTCAGAACTCTGAGAATTACAGAATGGATGGTTCTTATCCGCTTTGTGTGCATAGGCATCGCAGGATGCATTGTAACGGTGAACTTCTTTTAGGCGATGTTTGAGCCGCTGTTGGCGGCGGAATGAAGGTAAATATGGAGAAAAAACTGATATTAGTTGTGGATGATGAACAGGGAATCCGAGATATTATAAAAGAATATCTGGTGTTAGAGGATTTTGAAGTAATAGAGGCAGTGGATGGAGTAGACGGCCTAAATAAATTTAAAAATCATAATATCGCATTGGTAATACTTGATGTAATGCTTCCTAAAATGGATGGCTGGAAAGTCTGCAGAGAAATACGTTCTACTTCTCGTATACCAATTATTATGTTGACAGCAAGAGGTGAAGAATATGATAAATTGTTCGGTTTTGAACTCGGAGTAGATGACTATATCGTAAAACCGTTCAGTCCCAAAGAATTGCTTGCAAGAATAAAAGCAATTCTGATTAGAAGTAATATTGTGATTGAGGAACAGGTAAAACCGAATCGAATGGAGCTTGGAGAACTGTTAATTGATTTTGACGCAAGAAATGTATATTTAGGAAAAGAACTGATCAGTATGACACCAAAAGAATATGACTTACTTAACTTTTTTGTAAATAACCAAAGAAAAGTATTTTCAAGGGAACAGCTTTTAAACCTTGTATGGGGATATGAGTTCTTAGGAGATGTAAGAACGGTGGATACCCATGTAAAAATGCTGAGAGAAAGCCTGAAAAAATATCGTAAGTGGATTGTAACAGCGTGGGGAATTGGATATAAATTCGAAGCGGAGGAAAAGGAATGAAGAGCATAAGGACAAAACTTTGGCTTGGAATGATGGTACTAGTAGGAATTATTATTATTTTGTTATGGTTGTTTCAGATTGTGTTCTTGGAAAAGTTTTATTCCGTTATTGAATTGAGAGAAGTTACAAAAAATGCCAATAGTATTGTGCGAGAAATTGAGAAACTGGATAATATCAATGAGGTGGGTGAGAATACTCTGATTACGGAGACAATGATTGATTTTGTTTATGAAAAACAATTGTCCATTGAAGTAATAGATACTTCTTATCAGATAGTTTATCAAAACGCTTCCGGTAATAGCATGAATATGCCGGGAATGATGAAGGAAGTAATCAACGAAGCATATGAAACTGTTATTAATGGAATCGAATTTAAGCAGGAAGTGACGCATCCAAAATTCGGATATCAATTTATGATTATTGGTATACCGATTTATCAAGACAATGTAGTTCAGGGAGCCATGCTTCTGACATTACCTATGGTTTCCGTTAATGATACGGCCGATATTTTAAAGAAGCAGTTGATTATCATTACAGGAACTTTGCTTCTGGTCTCCCTTCTGATATCTTTTCGCCTTTCGAAGAATCTGGCGGATCCAATTTCAAAAATAAGCAGGTTGGCAGAAAGCTATGCCGCTGGTCATTATACCGAAAGAATCAATCATACCGGGGATGATGAAATTGGCCAGTTAGCTAAGAGAATGAATCATATGGGAGAAGAATTAGTACAAAATGATATTCTTCAAAAGGAACTAATTGCAAATGTATCTCATGAACTAAGAACTCCATTAACATTGATACGAGGATATGCAGAAACCCTGCGAGACGTTACCGGCAATAATCCGGATAAGAGAGAAAAACAGCTGGGTATCATTATTGAGGAATCAGAGCGACTTAGTAAGATAGTTGAAGATATCCTGAATCTTTCTCAGCTTCAGGCCGGAGCAGTCGTACTTGAGAAAGAATCGTTTTCATTAAATAAAATGCTACTTAATATAAAAGATCATTATGAACTACAAAAGGAAACAAGAACATTTCAGATAAGAGGAGCATCAGAGTTAAAGGATAATTTAGTAGGCGATAAAAAGAAAATAGAGCAGGTATTCTATAATCTGATCAACAATGCTTTTCGTCATACAAAAGAAGAGGAACTGGTTGAAATATTGGTTATGCAGAAACCGGACCATATAAGAATTGAGGTAAAAGATCAAGGAGAAGGGATTGCGAAAGAAGATTTAATTCATATTTTTGAGCGTTACTACAAAGGGAAACGAGCAGATGGTAAGAAGAGTAGCGGAAGCGGTTTAGGGCTTGCAATCGTAAAAAGTATTTTGGAAATGCATCAGGCGTCCTACGGTGTGGAAAGTGAACTGGGAAAAGGGACTACTTTTTGGTTCGAATTAAAAAAAGATAGTAAGATATAAATAAAAACAACTAAATAGATAGTCTATGGTAAAGATAATCTCTTCACGCAAGTATCGTTTAAGATGCAACAGTACAGAATCATATTGGTATGGCGTTAAGGCAAACTCTTTCAACCACAAATTTGTGCTGCAGCCTCGTGGTTGCAAGCGAAGAGAAAGGCATGGTTACTATTATGAACAATTCATTATTTATTAAAAATATAAAATATCTAGTTTCTTGTGACCCGCAAGACCGGGTACTAAGTAATATAAATATGTACATCGAGAACGGCATTATCATTGATATCAGTGAGAAAGAATGGACTGCTGATACAGTGATTGACGGATCTGATATGTGCATGTATCCAGGGCTTGTGAATACCCATCA
>JBASOB010000613.1:0-1589 GCA_049657865.1 Mobilitalea sp. | reverse complement strand
CTTAACATTAGACGTAATTTATCATATTTATGTTCACGGATATTATTTGAAGTTTTGAAGTCTGTTTCTTATGGAATTGACTACTTGCTCATCTAAATCAATTCTGTAATTTCTGGAAACTGTCTTTTCTGGTTTTGATGTATCGTAATCTTGCCCATTCCATAGAACCGCTAGTTTTATTCTTTTGTAGTTACCGATAACATCAAACATATTTTCATGCCAGAGGCTCTTATTTCCTCCCTCTGCAGCGCAGCTGAATTCTGTAATCATCATAGGATGCTTGAACCTTGCTGCATAATCATAATAAAAATGGTCGTATGCTTCTGAGAAACTTCTCCACTTTTCACCTTTGTAGTAATTACCTGTGTTATATGCTGTGAGTCCTACAACATCTACATATTCATTGCCCGGGTAATAGCACAGATAATTATTATATGAAAAGTCCGGGAATGACAGTTCATTTGGATTCCATACATATATTAAATTGTCAACGCCTTGTTCTTTAAATCTGTCATATATGTATCTCCAGCTTGCAATGAATAAATCTGTATCTCTTCCGACATTGTGAGATGAATATAAAACCCATTCTCCGTTCATTTCATTATTCAATCTGAAAAGTACAGGAAAATCATATTCATTGAAGCTTTGTGCTAATTCATCTATATCATCGTCGTACTTGCCTTCTAATATATCTAATGTTATATCTTTTTCTTCTCCATTCACAATGTCTGTAGTGTACAATGTGTATTCAACAACTTTCCCCAGCTCTTTTGCCTTGTTCATGTAATCTGTTTTAAATGGCAATGAAAATGAGTTGTATAATAGAATTACAGGAAAGTTATAATTCATTTTTTGTTCTAATTGTATTAATTTGTATGAATACGGAGGAAATGTTGGTTCGAATATACCAAAATCAACTTTTTCATTGTTTACAAAATAATTGTCGTAAAATTCCTGTGTTTTTTCATCAAAATTTTTCTCTGTTGGTTCAAAAACAACATCTGCCTTCATTTCTCCGGATTTTTCGGTCAGTTTAAAACTTGGCATTATGTAATCAATATACACAGGCTTGGATGATTTAATAAACACTGTTATTAATTCTTTTGATGATCTTTGAAATGTAATTGTCGCATAATAATTGCGGTCCGGTTTATCATTTGAGATTTTTTTTCTTTCATACAAAGTAATATGTCCGTTTAATCCGTTAAAGTTGTGATTGTATTCATCCGTAATTTTAAATTCAGGATTTTTCAATATTCCCCTGTTTCCATAATTTAAATATGTTGAACTTGAATTTAATGTGTTGTAAAAATTGTCATATAAAACTTCTACCACAAGATCTTCTGATTCAAATCTACTTTTTACACTTACAATTTCTTCACTTAATTTTAAACTATTGAGCAAAATCATTTCATAGCCATAAGGATTATTTGTATATTTATTATAGGTTGAAGAATAAGTTGTCACTTCTGTGCTTTCTACTAATTCATCTGCATATACTGTATTTATTGAAAGAGTAATAATTAGAATTGTAAATATTATCAAGTTTTTGAACTTCATGTGTTCCTCCATGTTGAACTACCTTTTTC
>JBASOB010000612.1:0-6749 GCA_049657865.1 Mobilitalea sp. | reverse complement strand
TCTTTCTCTATATAATCGGAAAAATACATGCAAAATGAAGGTTTAGAAAAACTGAATGAGAAACTGCCAATAAATACTTGACACAAACAAATAGTACCAATTGATTGAACTTTATATATTTTATGTTATAATATAAAGAATAACCATGATGTTGCCGATAACATACATAAGCACATTTCATAATGTGAGTTTTTTAATGTACCTTTTATTATTGTAAACCAATTTTTAGATGGAGATGAGACTATGGCGACAAACTATATCACAATTGAAGGTGTAGAAGGTAGTGGAGCAAACCGCGTAAAGCAGACCTTAAAGTTTAAAACAGGCAGCTTTGTGTGGAGAATTAAATTCACAGCTCCTTTAAATCCCTCTTCCGTAAATAATAAGAACCTGTTTGTAACCGCTCAGAATCAGACCCTGCTGCCTACAAATATTCGTTATGACACAGTTAATAACTGTATCGAGATTGAGCCTTTGGCACCGTATGCCAAGAATGAGTCGTATCTTCTTCACGTTACTACGAATGTAAAATCCAAACGCGGACAATCCTTACCAAACGACATCACAATCCAATTCAAGGTTTGATTTTATCCTTCCTCTCTATTTTGGATTTGCAATTAGATATCGCGCTTTCTTTTACTTGTTCATTGTAAAGTCTTCCAAACGAACAGACCTGCTGACCTCATCAGAGGATGTCGATCCTATTCGTATATCAGCTGCATTCATGACTGATTGCATCAGATTATATATTTGTTCCAAATGTCTATGTGGCTCGGATTGTTTTGCAATCCGGGCTATATTATTTTGTAGAGTACTCTCTGCTTTTACATCAAGACTAAAATCCTGCTGTCTTAGACATGCATTCGCAAATCCCATTAAGTCCTCCTGAGAATATTGAGGCAGGTGAATTCTGTTTTTAAATAAATCCATGAGTTTCGGACATTCTCTGAATAGTTTATTTAAATTAATCTTATTATCTTCTAGTACAATCGCTATTTCACCCTGAAGTTCCTCTGACAATTCAAGAATGCTATCAATTGACTTCCGCTGAAGTTCACTCGCATTCTCGACCACCAGGCAACAGTTCTTCAGCCGATCTTTCTTTGTCATGATATCCATCGAATTTAGTTTATCTGCATTGATTTTTGCTAATTTTGAGGTTCCAAGCTTACCGGTTTTATATAAAAACACAGCGATATCTTTGGCCAGAGTAGTCTTACCAGACCCTGCTGTTCCTGTAATTAATATTGTTACGTTTTTTGCTTCCTCCGCCATGATCTGCTCTAAGCTTTTCACTAATTGCCTCTTAACGGATTGTACATGCAAAAAATTCCCGAATATTTTCTCCGGATTGATTCCGAGTTCTTCGGACATGCGGTCAAGCTTCTTATCATCTTCGTCCATGTCTTCTTCCTGTAAAAGCTGATAAATTGTATCTTCTACTTCTTGTTCTGCAATTTCATTCTCGGTTTGTTCCAAAAAATCATTCCTGCTATCTTCTAATCCCTCTAGAGCTGAAAATGTATATTCAATATCTTCTTCTACAAAAGAATCTCTCAAGGAATTATTCTCAAACTCATCTTGATTTTCTTCTAGTTCCTCTATCTGTTCTTCCGAATATTCTGCTGCTCTCGGCTCCTGATCTGTAAAGGAAGCATCCTCGTCTTCTAATGCTGATTCTTCTTGGATTTGTTCCCTGTTTTCTTTTACAGCTTTGATTCTAAGTTCTTCCATAATCTCTTCTCTGCCGGTTTCGCCCGAATAATAGGTGCGGAGCATTTTTGCTTTCTCTACATACGGTCCTTCTCCAAACCACAGGATGAGTTCAGAACATTCCTCTACGCATTCCTTAGTCATACCAGCCTTATGATACACCTTTGCCAGTTCATACGCCCATTGCTCCATGTATTCATAGCTTTTCAGGGTTTTAAGAATTTCAATTAATTTAACATACGGTTCCGCTTTTGCCTTATCAATTTTGTACCGGAAGATATACCTTGCAATATCCTTCGGTGCAACAATCTGATATTCGGCAAGATATCGTTCTGCTTCTAAAATATTATTTGTTTTTATGGAAACCCGAATTAACTGATATAGGGTTTTTCTTGTCTTCGTTTTACTATATACTTTAAGCAGAAGTCCTTCTGCCTCTTCATATCTTTGATTTTCCATATAAACTTCTGCCATCAAGCTGAGATCTGACATGTTTTTTATTTTATTAATGTCTATCGTATCAAGTACTTTTTGAGCAGTCAGAAAATCTTTCTCTTCCAGCTTTCTTCGCATTTCTTCTATTTTTACGATGTTTTCATAGCTTCCCACGATGATCCCTCCTTTATATAAAAGCTCTGTCCTTTGCGAGCCATATCTAAAATATTAATTTAATAATTACAAGTATTTCGTCCTTATGATTTACCAATACTAACATTTGTCGCATGTTTAGACAAGCAGAAACAGCAAGAAGATGCAGCACATTAATCGTTTCCTCTTAACTTAGCAACAAAGATAGGCTGTTCCTGCTTCCCTTAAGCACTATATAAACTTTAAGATTCTTTCAGGTATTGTAGCGTATCCACAAGTTCTGGCGTAAGATCAATTTGATCCTTTTGCAGTGCACGATATTTTGCTTCTACTTCTCTGATTTTCTTCAATTTTTCTCTATCGAAGCGAGCCATCGCTTCTTCGAACATAGGCTGCTGTTTTTGCCGTTCTCTGATTTCTTTTGCAAACGGACAATAAGTCGCCATCATTTCTCTTGCAATTTTATTCAGCTTAATCGCACCTTTTGCTTCAAATCCGAGCCATTGTTCATAATCAAGGACAAATATTTCTCTGCTGTTGTTACGGCCTTTTTGAATCTGTGTTTTCAATCTTTCTTTTTTATCTTCCGAAAGTTCTTTGTTTTTACGGTAAAATTGAAGGTAATCGCAATATTCTGAAGTCAGCGATTTACGTTTGATATCATTCCAAGCGGAACCCTCAATCGTTCTGACGTATTCCCAGCGAAATCTTGCACAGGTACGAATCAAAAGTGTCGTAATATTCACATCTGTAAAGATCGGAAGAAGAAAGCGCGCTGCACTGTCTCTTCGCTTTGCTGCAATTTCCTGCCACATAACTCCATTGCCTCCCACTGTCGGCATCAGGATAATATCAGGAAATACTTTTTTAATGACATATTCTTTGACGATCTTCTTCTCCTGATTGACATAAAGCAGTTCACGGTCAAATACAGAATAATCTATTTTAAGTATTTCTTCGATCGCGCTATTAATCTTCGATGGCGTAACAAATAATTTCTCAATATTATTCACCCACTGAGTTTCATGCAAAAATGGTACAAAACTACTGATCTGTCCATTTGCCGTACGATTGTTATAACGAAACATATTAGCAATCTCATAATCCAGCTTCTTCTGAGGATTAATCATCCAGTCCTGGGCTTCCTTATCAGAAATACTACCCTGTTTGCGAAGAGTATTTACCATCTCCTGATATTCCTGGTCAAATTCATTCTTGGAGGGTTCTTTCTTTCCTTCATAAATAAGTGTCAGCCATGCCTTAATGTCATATACCTGGCAGAGAGAACTCGGTTTCTCATCTTCTTTTAAGAAATATAGCGATAAGCACTGTTCCTTGGTAAGAAGTCTTTCATCTGCAAATCCATACTTTAAAAACATCGTGATGATACGGGGCGGAGTCTTCTCAATATAGGCTTTTACAAATACTGATTTATATATTTCATAATGATGATCCGCAAGTTTTCTTCTCATTAATCTTACGCCGTCATCTGCTATCAGTTTATCTTTTAAATAAACATAGTCCAGCATAAGTTTTTCCATTTCTTCGGCTTTGGAGGTTTCAATCCCAGCATAACCAAGAATTTTATGAAAGGAATTCTTCATCTCCTCAATTGCATTCTCAGATTCTGCCTTGGAATAACGCAGATAGGTTTCCGTACTTACTTCCTGACTCTTATTGCCGGAAAGCATAAGGTGATACGCTTCCTCCATGCGCTTTCTATCAACAGTGAACCTGCGTCCAAGCATTCGCTCTGCAAGCGTCTCCGCTTGGTTCACTTCTTCAATGATACTATCTGATACATCCATCAAATCATCATTGCCTGTCGAGGTATTGTCCCGTTCCACTGCCATCTTCGCAACAATTTGAAACAAGCAGCTGTCAGTATCATCTACCAGCCCTTTGGCCATGATTATGAAGTCTTCTGCCATTTCTTTTAATATATCGATCTGTTGATTTACAATATTGACTTGATCCTCTATCTGGTATCTAGTAATTGTGTTGCCAAAGGAATAGAAAGACTTCACCACATCAATGGGGAGGTTCTTACATTCTATATAGTAATCAATTCTTTCTCTTAGTATTTCATAATCATTTTCCGCAAGTTTTAATTCCGATAATTTTTCCGAAGTAATCGCCTGATAGCCTCTACGTTGCGCAGTTTCTGTCACGTCCTGATAAGTTTCTGTAAGGAACCGACAGATTCTGGCCGAATGTGCCGATAAGCTCTGATAGATCTGATCTAATTCACAAATTGTTTTATAGAAAGAGGCTACCATAAATCCATGATAATCTTTGTTTACCGATAGAATAGTATCTATTTCCTCCACGCGACTGATTTCAAATACATACAGCACCAAATCATCGCAGGCTGTATAATTACTATTAAACCTTCCCAAATATAGATCGTTGATTCCCAAGAAGGAGCCCGACCCAACTGTGATTTTGGCTCCATCGTTATGGATTGTCACTCTTCCTTTTACAACCATCGCAACACTGGAAACCGCCTCTCCTTCTGTATAGATATCCGTTCCTTTGGAGATTTGATTTATTGCATTTAGATTCATCTTCCATTCCATGTCTACACCGTCCAATCTAAATCCATATAATATTAATAGATACATGTATTTATTATATACCAAAAACACAATTTCAAAAAGGGGAAATATTGGATTTGAAAGCTTTCTTTAAAATATCCAAGAGTTTTTATAAAAATATCCTATTCATGAGGCAATCCCTCTTGCCAACTTCACTTTACAAAAAAAGAAATGCTCCAGGCATCTATCACGCCCATTGCACTTCCATGACATAACTATATTATAAATTCCGTGCGCTCTGCTTTGAATGCTTACCACAAGCGTTACCCTTACAGTTAACTCGGTCCAGGCAGCCTCGCGGCACACAAGAGCTCTCGCTTAGTGCTGCTTCATTCCTGACCTGACACGGTTCACGAATTCCTGTTGCGCAAGACCCAGACGTCAACATCACTTATAAAGGGCGGCCTTGCAATAAGTCACCCTAGGCAGAACATCACCCCTGCTATAGCGGATTGCAGGTACAGGGCACCGCTGTCTCCCCGGCTGCACGGAAATTTTATGACTGATTCATTACAATCGATTTACAAGTAAATCGATTGAGTTTTTATTACCTCAAAAAAGCTGTACGCCAAGTATATCGGATTTATTATCGATTGTCAACCCTCTTGCTTTTCCTTTTTATTTCGAATCCTAAGCTCCCTGAAGAAGTCCTGGAGCTCCTTCGTACACTCTTCTTCTAGTACTCCAGTCGCAATCTCAACCTGATGATTGAACTCCTTCATCTGAAGAATATTAAGAATAGAGCCGGCACATCCTGCCTTTGGATTCATTGTTCCAATTACGACCTTTTTAATTCTGGCCTGTACAATTGCACCCGAGCACATCTGACAAGGTTCTAATGTTACATACATCGTGCAGTCTTCGAGTCGCCAGTCGCCGATCTCTTTACTTGCTTTCTGAATCGCAATCAATTCGGCATGCGCGAGCGTCGTCTTTTTCGTATTACGCTTATTGTAACCACGGCCTATTATTCTATCCTGATAGACAATGACGCAGCCAATCGGAACTTCTCCCAGATGTCCTGCTTTTTTTGCCTGTTTCAATGCTTCCCTCATAAATATTTCATTCATCATATTGTAATATTCCTCTATCAATCTATGGACTAGTTCTTTATAAAATGTTATCATTTTAGTGTGAAGTAAACTATCTTCACGCAGAGATGCTGCAAAGCAGCATAATGCTGGTTTATTATATCATAATGCAAATGAGGTGACAATATGCAGATCAATGGCTTTAACAAATTAACTCTGCTTGATTTCCCAAAGCATCTAGCTGCTACCATATTCGTTGGCGGCTGCAATATGCGGTGTCCTTTCTGCCACAACGCATCTTTAGTTACGGATCCTTCTTCTCAGCCCATCATTCCTGTGAAAGAGGTGTTAGATCTTCTTGCTAAAAGAAAAGGAATCCTAGAGGGCGTCTGTATTACCGGCGGTGAGCCTACCCTGTATTCGGACCTTCCAGACCTGATTCGTCAGATTAAATCCCTTGGGTTAGCAGTAAAAATAGATACGAACGGCACGAATCCACGGATGATCAAGTCCTTAGTTGATCAGCATCTGATTGATTATGTGGCCATGGACATCAAAAATTCGAAGGAAAATTATGAGCTTACTTCCGGTATCGCGCGTATTGACCTTGCGGTGATAAGCGAAAGCGTCTCCTATCTGTTGGCAGACACTGTAGATTACGAATTCAGAACTACTGTTGTAAAGGAGTATCATACTGCTAAGGACATACTCTCCATCGGCAACTGGATCAAAGGTGCAAAAGCTTATTACCTTCAGTCCTATCAAGATTCCGGAGATATTATATCAACAGACGAACTGCATGCGCTCCCAAAAGAAACAC
>JBASOB010000611.1:0-2651 GCA_049657865.1 Mobilitalea sp. | reverse complement strand
GTACTGCGGATACTCCTGCGGAACCTATTAATGGATTTATTTTACCACCGGATAATAAGCACATAAGCTTACCAATGAGAAGTCCACCGGTGGTACTCAGCATGAACGCAATTAGTCCAAGTACAATTATTTTAAGCGTCTCCGGTTTCAAGAAATTGGAACCAATCGCAGTTGCACCAACGGTAAGTCCAAGGAAAATTGTTACGATATTCATCAATGCATTCTGCACGGTATTCGAAAGTCGCTCCACAACGCCGGATTCCTTAAACAAGTTTCCTAACATAAGCATACCAATCAGTGGTGCAACCGATGGCAGCAACAAGACACAAAATATAGTAACAAATACAGGGAAGCAGATTTTTTCAAACTTAGAAACCACACGAACCTGCTTCATTTGAATTTCTCGCTCCTTCTTTGTTGTAATCAATCGCATCAAAGGAGGCTGAATAATTGGAATTAACGCCATGTAGGAATATGCGGCAATGGCAATCGCTGCAAGTAAATGTGGCGCAAGTTTTGATGTTAGATAAATAGCGGTTGGGCCATCTGCTCCTCCGATAATAGCGATAGAGGCAGCTTCATTCGGTAGAAAACCGAGAGCCGAAGCTATTATGAATGCGATGCAGATACCAAACTGTGCTGCTGCTCCTAGAAACAGACTGCTAGGACGTGCAATTAATGGTCCAAAATCAGTCATCGCCCCTACTCCTAGAAAAATCAAGGAAGGATAAATTCCCTTTTTAACACCTAAGTATAAGTAATATAAGAGTCCGCCTATTTCAGTTCCCGTTGGCTCGTCCATCAACCCTGTTAGTGGAAGATTCGCAAGTAGAACACCAAACGCAATTGGTAGAAGTAGAAGTGGCTCAAATTTTTTAACAATGGCAAGATACATTAGCATACAAGCGACAACAATCATAACAACCGATTGCCATGTCAGTGCTGCAAAGCCAGAACCTTCTAGTAGTTGTAATAATGAATCTTTAAACATAGTATTATTCCCCCTTTTTGAATTATAATGAAGTCTCAATATCAGTAACATAAAAACTTATTTCATTTTCTTACCGTTAAGGACTTAATAACAGCAGAAAATAATTTTAAAATAATAAATAATATTGCAAGGACACCAGACACAACCATGATGATGAACAATGCAACCAATAAACTTTCAGATAAAATCATAAACTTTCACCTCTTTTCAGTTTGGTAACATAAATAAATGAATTCCATCTAGTTGATAAATTTCAACGACAAAAAAAGGGTAGAGAACTTCAATAAGAAGCTCTTCACCCTTTAAGCCGATAACTTGAAACAGTTAATAATAACTGCCAACCGATTAAAACATATTTAGTTTTTATATAGGTAGTGTAACGTGTTTAACTGAATAAGTCAAGGTTCGTTCATGGTTTCGTCATTTTGAAAGTAGACCCGATATCCTGATAGTCCTGCTGATACTCCAATTTCTAAAAACAATTTTTCTTATTTACTTAATATATATCTGCCAGACTTTCAAGTAATTTATCGAAATGGTACTTCCTATACTCTATAGCGAGAAGATTTCTTGTGGATCTGGAATTGCCAAGATACTTCGTACCTAAACCAATTTCCACAGTGAGTGCAGAGAAATTCTTGTTTATTACACTTACGTTAAATTTGACATTATCAATGTCAGTAATCTGCAAAAGCATATATTCCTTTTTTTCGTCAGTATACGCAAAAAAACCCATAGCGGTGGAGAATTTAGCTCCGCTTGCTACAGAAACTGCATAGTCTGTAATGCTAGATCCGCTTCCTACTAATCCATAGGTTGGCTCGTCTTTTATAATTCTATAGGTGCGGCTATAGTTACCTTCGTTCAATATCTTAAAAATGTTTTTTCGAAGGTTGTTTGCCTTCTTTTCCTGTGCTTTTGTCGACCATCCTTTTCCTGCATATAGTCCTGATCCTTGTTGATGCATATCAAGAAGGCAAACAGCCTTTTCAACCGCGATGTAGTGGTACAGCCATTTTATCATTGCTTTTGTTTCACTATTTGAACCTGCATACTTACCTGCATAATTACAAGCGCCTGGTTTAGACTTCACATTCCATTTGAGATTGTTCCCTTTGGAAACCTGTCCCCATAAAACGCTTGGGAAGTTACGGTTGCCATCGGTTCCGTTTGTATAAGCTTTCCAGAGTGAAGTGCCAGATATCCATTCACTTGGTTCTTTGATGAGCGCTTCTCTACCATCCACATTGATAATTGGAACTGCAACATATTTATAGCTTTTCAGTAAGTCCATTGTTACTTCATCCGTTTGCGCCTTTTGCACAAGATCAACGAACATATTTACCAGGAACGTACCTCCAGCAAATTCTCTCGCATGCACCTGTCCGGTAAACATAAATACTACTTTATTTTCATTTGATTCCATATCAATTTCAATTGCATAAATATTACGGCCTTCTGTGGACTTGCCGATTTTATATAAATATACGCCCTCATATCTGGAAAGCCTCTTGAGTGTATTCACATAAGTGCTATAATTCATAGTTTTCTTAATATCAAGCGTAATTTTGGTGTGTTTCGTTTTATAATCAGTACAGTCCTTCCATTCATATTCCATGGCGTCTTTATATTCTGCATACGGCATTCCTGTACCATATAG
>JBASOB010000610.1:0-3662 GCA_049657865.1 Mobilitalea sp. | reverse complement strand
AGGAATGGTTTACAATGCCCTTTACCTGCTGAAGAAAGGATTCTTAAAAGCACCGCTGCATTTTCAGTTTGTACTTGGGGTAGCAGGAGGCATGACGGCAACGGTAGAGAATTTAATGTTCCTGGTTAATCTGTTGCCTGAAGATTGTACCTGGGGCGCACTCGGCATTGGCAAAGGACATCTGCCGATTATGTATGCTGCACTGGCTCTTGGTGGAAATGTCAGAGTTGGAATGGAAGATAATATCATTTATGCGAAAGGTCAGCTGGCAAAATCAAATGTTGAGTTCGTAGAGAGAACGAAGAGAATCGTAGCAGAGCTTGGTAAAACAATAGCAACTCCGGACGAAACACGGGCGATACTGGGACTCAAAAACTGCAATACAAAAATAAAATAAATACTAATAAAACCAAAAATGATACAGAAATCCACTACTAAGAATAGTTAAAAAATATGCAATTTCAGCATGAATTAACAAGTAATAAAAGCAAATAAAATATTAACAAAACCAAAAACAGTACAGAAATCTACTACTAATAATAAATAAAAATTTATACAATTTCAACTTAACTTAAATGTTAGTAACCATGTTTGAAGAATGGGAGAGTTGGTTCATGAGAGATGTAGTAATCGTTTCAGCGGTAAGGACAGCAATTGGCAGCTTTGGAGGAACTTTAAAAGATCTGACAGCAGTGGAACTTGGAACAATAGCTGCAGTAGAAGTAATTAAAAGAGCTAAGATAGATAGCAGCATTATAGATGAAGTAGTAATTGGCAATGTATTATCTGCAGGTCATGGTCAGAATACTGCAAGACAGGTTGCAATTAAATCAGGAATAGAGGAATCAGTACCAGCACTTACGGTGAGTAAAGTATGTGGCTCCGGCCTCAGAGCAATCAGCCTAGCGGTACAGATGATCAAAGCTGGCGACTGTGAAGTAGTGCTGGCAGGTGGAACCGAAAGTATGAGCAATGCAGCTTATGTAATGAAAAAAGCACGTTTTGGTATTAAGATGGGTCATGATGTTCTGCTGGATACCATGATACAGGACGGATTATGGGATTCCTTCAATGATTATCATATGGGGGTTACGGCTGAGAATATCGCCGAACAGTGGAATATAACCAGAGAGATGCAGGATGAGTTTTCCGCCTGCAGTCAGCAGAGAGCCGAAGCCGCAATTAAAGCAGGTAAGTTTACGGAGGAAATAGTTCCAGTGATTATACCACAGCGTAAGGCAGATCCAATTATATTTGATACGGATGAATTTCCAAGATACGGTACGACGGCTGAAAAGTTAGCTAAGCTATCTCCTGCATTTAAGAAAGAAGGAACGGTAACTGCTGGAAATTCTTCGGGAATTAATGATGGTGCTGCTATGGTTATCGTAATGTCGAAAGATAAGGCTGACACTCTTGGTCTGCCAATTCTTGCAACAATTAAGTCCTATGCTTCAGCAGGCGTGGATCCGGCTATCATGGGTTACGGAGTTGTTCCTGCCTGCAAGAAAGCAATGAAAATTGCTGGAATCAAAGCCGATGATCTTGATTTGATTGAGGCTAATGAAGCGTTTGCAGCCCAGGCATTATGCGTATGCAAGGAATTAGGATTTGATGCGGAGAAGACCAATGTAAATGGCGGCGCAATTGCACTTGGACATCCGATCGGATGCTCCGGAGCAAGAATTCTTGTCTCCCTGTTATATGAAATGCAGAAAAGAGAATCTAAATTAGGCCTCGCGTCCTTATGTATCGGTGGTGGTATGGGTACAGCGATGATCGTAGAAAGATAAGAGGTTAATATGAAGAATAAAATAATTTCAATTGAGGAAGCAATGAATTATGTCCATGACGGAGATATGGTAATGATAGGTGGATTTATGTCCTGTGGTACTCCGGAAATACTTATGGATGCAATAGTAGAAAAAGGAATTAAAGATTTGACCGTTATCGCAAATGATTCGGGAGTTGTAGGGAAAGGAATTGGCAAGCTGATTTCTGCCAAATTAGTGAAACGTCTTGTTGCATCGCATGTTGGTCTCAATCCTGAGACAGGAATACAGATGACGGCAGCAGAACTAGAAGTTGAGCTAGTTCCGCAGGGATCACTAGCAGAGAAGATTCGTGCTGGCGGTGCCGGACTTGGAGGGGTGTTAACCCCGACCGGAGTAGGGACAGAAGTTGAGATAGGGAAACAGAAAATTACGTTAGAGGGCATAGAATATTTAATTGAAATGCCGTTAAAAGCAGATGTTGCATTAATCAGAGGAAGTATTGTAGATAAGGCAGGTAACATTTTTTATAATGCCACTACGAAAAACTTTAATCCATTTATGGCTACAGCAGCAAAAACCGTAATTGTAGCAGCAGAACGAGTAGTAGAAGTCGGTGAAATTGATCCAAATCATGTAATGACACCGGCTATCTTTGTAGATTATATTGTGGAGGGTGAAGTCTGATGGCAACAGCAAAAGAGATAATTGCATATAGGGCAGCTCAGGAACTGAAAGACGGGGATGTTGTTAACTTAGGGATTGGACTTCCAACCCTGGTATGTAACTATCTGCCGAAAGATGTCCATATAACCTTGCAATCTGAAAATGGTATTTTGGGAATGGGAGAATTAAGTCTTCCAGGCTACGAAGATAAAGATTGTACGAACTCCGGCAACCAAAATGTTAATATCCTTCCAGGTGCTTCCTATTTTGACAGCTGCATCTCCTTTGGAATTATCCGCGGAGGTCACGTAGATGTAACAATTCTTGGTGCACTCCAGGTGGATGAGACAGGAACACTTGCAAGTCATATCGTACCCGGTAAGATGTTGCCAGGAATGGGTGGAGCCATGGACTTGGTAGTAGGTGCTAAAAAAGTAATCATAGCTACCACGCATACGGTTAAAGGTGAAAGAAAATTACTTAAGAAAGTGAATCTTCCGATTACTGCAGTAAACAGAGTGCATTTGATTATTACGGAACTTGCTGTAATTGAAATAACGAAAGAAGGATTTTTGTTAAAAGAAATTGCTGAGAATACAACCGTAGAAGAAGTGAAGAGCTTAACGGAGGCAGAACTGATTGTGAGTAAGGACTTAATAATCATGCCGCCATATGTTGCTTAATAGATAATACCCTGTTACTTATTAAACCTAGAAAAGGTACAGACAGTGTGATAACACAATCTGTACCTTTTCTAGGTAGAGACTGAATAAATTGATTGGATCTTGAAAAAAAAGGAAGCAGGTACTACGAGAAATTAAACTTTGATAATATTGTTTTATCTGAGGCAAGTAGAAATTAAATTTAAGGAGAACAAAACATGAAGAATAAACATGTATTAATAGCAATCAGCGACTGCATTCTATTACTATTTCTTGGTTTAGTATATGCGTGGAGTGTGTTCAAAAAGCCTTTAGGTGCTGAATTTGGATGGTCAGATGGAGTCCTGACATGGACTTTTACAATCTGTATGTCTTTCTTTTGCTTCGGTGGTTTTGCAGCCGCGAAGTTAACAAAACGGATAAAACATCAATATATCGTCTTAGCTGCCGGAATCATGATATTTGCAGGCTTTTCATTTGCATCTCAGATGACGCAGGTTTGGCATTTATACATTTCCTATGGTATGATGATTGGATTTTCGGTTGGTGCGGTATATAACTG
>JBASOB010000609.1:0-1710 GCA_049657865.1 Mobilitalea sp. | reverse complement strand
GGTTGATAGGATGGCAGAATATGTAATTGATTTATTCCGTTGAATATTATTATAAATATAGGAGGAATTGCTGTAAAAGCATTTCCTCCTATATTTATGCCATATGTTAACAAATAAACCCTATTACACGGAGTGATTTTCACAAAGAGTTCACTTTTCATTAACATGGAGTACACATTTCTTCTTTATAATAAGTCCATAAGATAAAGCAAGAGACAAAGCAAGAGACAAAGCAAGAGATTACAACTACCCACCCGGTAGTTGAGAACGAACTAACTTCACTAGCAAGTATATAAAATATAAATCATTTTCATAAAACTCCCCCTAAAAGCCGACTTATAGAAGTTGGCTTTTCTCCTGCCCTAAAATAGGAAAGAGTAATATAATTTGCACTTCTTCAAACTCCTTTATACGATATAAAAAATTCACTTTTTAGTAACCATTTAGACACATTTTAACATTATAATAAAGACAGATTCCATGAGAGAAGCCACAACTGCTGAAGTGGTAACTGGCTTCGACTAAATACAAGTAAAATTTACATAGATGTTGTGTTTGCATTAAAAAAGGTGTGTCACAGATAAGAAAAGTTCTGCTCCCTATTCGGCAGTGAATTATTCCTATCTGTAACACACTTTTTAATTATGAGATGAATATGCTACTAATTCATCTTGATATGAGGATAAATATATACTAGTACTTATTTAATGATGAGATGGAGATATATTAATTCATCTTGATATGAGGATAATTATATAAATACTTCTTGAATTATGAGATGAATCGATACAAACTCATCTTGATTTGAGGCATAAATACATATAAATTCTTCTTGCTTTATGTGAAAAGCACATACAAATTCTTCTTACGATGTGAATGAGATTATTATGGAAGAACGATGATAGAATCAAACATATCTTTGTTCTTCTCAATATCGCTCATTGGGGCTGCAATTACATAATTGAGATGATTGTTGATATTCTCTAGATATTTCGCATAGACGAGAATATCATCCACAGAGGTGTCTTTAATTTGATTTAATTTATCAATCTTATCCTGAAGGGTATTGCCCTGCAGTTTGTTAGATAAGACAATCAAAGCCTCATTTATTTCACTTGTACTTTGGCTTGCAGCCGCATAAGCGGATAATTTATAACTTTCAAGAGTATCTTCTGTGACATAGGGAGCAACTGTTTTTAAGAATTCATCAGTAGCACCGATGGTTGCTAAAGAATTGATAAAATTACTGTCCCTGTAAGTGTAAGTTAAATAAGTGTTATCACTAGCAAAGGCTGCGACACCATATGCGCCACCTTTTAATCTGATCTCAGGGGTAAGCATTAGATTATTAAGCAGGCTGAGAATAATATCGGATTTTCCGCTGATTGGGACATTGTTTTCAAGTAAAGATCCATTAACAACAACATAGGCAACGGTGGAATTGATTGCAAGAGCTTCTCTTGATGATGGAATAGGTAAAGAGTATTCCGCTTTTGCATAAGTCTTATCCGGTAATTTTGATGTGAAATCCTTCATAGAAGAAGCAAACTTATCCTGTGCACTTGTATTTCCTGCAAAAAGGATGGTCAGGTTTTGTTTATTAAAAGCTTTTGTACGAATGGCATTTATTTTTTCTGTTAAATTCGTCGGATTAGAGGCAATTTCTTTTTCAACCGATAATATGAAATTGTAATAATCAAGACCGGTAAA
>JBASOB010000608.1:0-6095 GCA_049657865.1 Mobilitalea sp. | reverse complement strand
AAACAAAACTACTTGAACTCAATCGTACTTTAGAGGATAAGGTTGAAAAACGTACTCAAGAACTCAAAGATGCAAACCAGGATCTGAGCGCGCTAAATGAAGAACTATCTGCGATGAACGAAAGCTTAATGGCTATGAATGAAGAAGTTCAAGCCATGAATGAAGAGTTGGCGGATACGAATGAAAAATTGGTAACAATGAAGGAATTTCTTGTGGAATCCGAGAAGATGGCGGCACTTGGAGGATTAGTTGCGGGTGTTGCGCATGAAGTTAATACGCCGCTTGGTATTGGTCTGACAGCTGCATCTCATTTATCAGATATTTCTACTGAATTATTAATGAAACATCAGAAAAGACCGTTAGAAGATGAAGACATCGTATCTTACTTAGAGGATATTGATAAAGCATCACAAATCATATTCAAGAATTTAAACCGTGCGGCTCACTTAATTCAAAGCTTTAAAAAACTTTCGGTGGACCAGTCAACAGAACCCAAACGAGAATTTGAACTGGGTGCTTATATTGATGAAATACTATTAAGTTTAAGCCCTTTCATAAAAAAAACTCAGATTAAGATCATAACCAATTACCAGGAAGATATTACAATCAACGGCTATCCTGGATCAATTGCACAGGTAATCACCAATCTTGTAATGAATGCTTTAAAACATGCTTATCATCCAGGAGATACAGGAGAGATTCATATTGAAACAATGCGGCATAATTCTATGGTTCGGATTGTATTCTCGGATGATGGAGCAGGGATGGAGGAACAAACCTTAAGTAAAATTTATGAACCGTTTTTTACTACAAATCGTTCAACCGGAGGAACCGGATTAGGTCTATCGGTTGTCTACTCAATTGTAACACAGCAATATGAAGGCTCAATCAATTGCAGCAGTATATTGGGAAAAGGCACAACCTTTAAAATCGATATTAAGGAGAATCCAAAATGATTAATACGATAGAACAAAAGCCTTGGAAGATATTAATTGTTGATGATGAAGCGGATGTCCATGAAATAACCGAAATGGCCTTAAAAAGACTTAAGTATGAGGATCGTTCCTTAGTTTTCATCAAAGCCTATTCCGCAGCAGAAGCTGTCTCTCTACTTGAAGAAAATCCAGATATTGCAGTAGCTTTATTAGATGTCGTGATGGAGAATGATACTTCCGGACTTGACCTCGTAAAAACGATTAGAGAAAAGATGGGAAACAGTAATATTCGAATTATCGTTCGAACCGGCAATCCAGGATTGGCACCGGAAGAGAGCGTTACGCTCAATTATGATATCAATGATTACAGAGGGAAGACAGAGCTGACGGCGCAAAGCCTCAGAACCATGATAATTACTGCGCTTCGTTCTTATGTAGCATTGGTCACGATTAAGGGCTTAAAACAAGAAATTAATGATACACAGAAAGAATTAATCTATTCTCTGGGTGAAATTGCAGAATCGCGTTCTACGGACAGCAGTTATCATGTAAAAAGAGTGGGTTATATTTCGGCTTTTCTTGCAGAGAAAGTTGGATTCTCACCTGAGGAGATAGAAATTATGCATCTTGCCGCTTCTATTCATGATGTGGGTAAACTTGCAATTGATGATAGTATCCTGAATAAACCAGGGCGGTTAAATTATGAGGAATTTGAGCAAATGAAAAATCATAGTCTTTTTGGCTATGAATTACTAAAGAATTCCCAACGAGATTTATTTAAAACAGCAGCAATTATTGCTTATGAGCATCATGAAAATTATGACGGAAGCGGTTATCCGAAAGGTATCAAAGGTGAAGAAATTCATCTGTGCAGCCGTATTGTAGCCATCGTAGATGTGTTTGATGCGTTAGCTACCAAACGTGTATATAAAGAAGTGTGGAGCCAAGAGGAAATTATCTCATATTTACACAGCCAACGTGGAATAAAGTTTGATCCCGTTTTGCTTGACCTGTTTTTTGAGAATATTGATGAAATCAACACGATATTTAGGAAATATCAATAAAGCTTTTGAACAAAAAATCCTTGCTTTTTAAGTTTGTATGAGTTCTAGATGAATACAAATATAATGCAAGGATTTGTTATGTCATGAGAACTTCATTGAAGCTTAAATCATTTCTCATAATGTCTTGAATGTTTCATAAGACATTTGTCTTGAACGATTCACAAGACATCATAAAGGAAAGAGTGGAACAGGAGTAATAGAATATCGGTAATTATGAACCGGAGGATGCTCAATGATTAAAAATCAATGGTATACAGTATTAGATTCCAAGGAATTAAAAGAAAACTCAATGATCGGGGTAACAAGATTTTCCGAAAAGTTAGTATTCTGGAGAGACTCCAACCACATGGTCAGATGTGTGTTTGATCAGTGCTGTCATAGAGGTGCAAGCTTAAGTGGCGGGAAGCTAGTAAATAATCATGTCGAATGTCCTTTCCATGGTTTTCAATATGATTCAACTGGAAAAGTTGTCGTAATACCTGCAAATGGTAAAAATAAAGCAGTACCTGATAATTATAAAGTGAATTCATATTTGGCCAAGGAAGCTTATGGATTCATATGGGTATGGTTTGGAAGCCGGGAAGAAGAAATCCCTGAAATACCGTTTTTTGAAGAACTTAAGCAAGGATATTCCTATGGAACCTTTTGTGAAAACTGGGGAGTTCACTATACAAGAGCGATTGAGAACCAACTGGATGTCGTACATTTACCGTTCGTACATAATACAACGATAGGAAGGGGTAATAAGACGCTTGTAAATGGTCCTGTTGTTAAATGGAACGATAATTTAATGACCTTTTATGTTAAAAATGAAGAGGATGCAGGGCAGATACCGCAAACGCCAAATGAGATAGAAGACTATGAAAAACTTTTCAGTCTTCAATTATTGATGCCAAATTTGTGGCAGAATAGAATATCAGATAAAGTAAGAATTGTAGCAGCTTTTACGCCGATTGATGATGAGAATACAAGAATATATATCAGGTTTTATCAGAGTTTTACGAAGTTGCCGGTACTTCGGCAGATCGTTAATATCCTGAGTAATATTGCAAATAAGAAAATACTGCATCAAGACAGAAGAGTCGTAATTACCCAGCTTCCGAAGAAAAGTGAACTTACCATGGGTGAAAATCTGATACAAGGAGATTTACCTATCATTGAATACCGAAAGAAGAGGAATGAACTAAAAAAAATGCAATAATATGAGGAAGTATTTTTGTATTAATGAGAAGGATTAATGTAAATGCTATATTTTCCTGATAGCAATTGCAAAGTATTCATGATATTATAAGAAAAACTCGATACATTATGAAAAAGAAAGTTGAATGATAAATGAAAACTATGACAAAGAATCAACTTGCAGTGCGATTTGCAATTATTGAAGGGTTTTACTGGGCAATATTTGCAACATTTGCATCTTTCATCACAGCGTTTGGATTATCCCGCGGGTATGCGCAAAGCACAGTCAGTATTATGGTTGCTATTTACATGATTGGAGCCTTTGCAGGTCAGTTCGTATGGGGGAGCGTCTGTGATAAACTTCGGACAAATAAAAAAGTTTTTCTCCTTGGAATTGGAGCAGCCGGTATTCTTCAGCTTGGTCTATATTTTTTCACGAATCCAATCCTGTTTACTGTTCTGTATGGTGTATTTGGATTTATGCTCGGACCAATGGGCTCTATCCTTGATACCTGGATGCTAAAATGTATTCAACATGACGGAGTGCTGTACGGAAAGTCTAGGAGTGCCGGAAGTGCAGGATATGCAGTCTTTATATTGATGATGGGTTTTCTGATTGGGAAATTCGGATTTTTCCTGATGCCAATCCTCTCTACAGTTACGATAGTCATTACGTTTATATTTTCTATGATGACGCAGGATTCACCGGTAGAACAGGGGGAGAAGAAGTCTATTTCATTCAAGGACATCATGTCGATTATGAAAATACCAATTTATCTGTTGATCATTATTATGATGTTCTTTATAGGAATGGCAATTGCGCCAATTAATAATCTTAAAATTATGGTATTACAGTCAGTTGGAGGTGGGGTAGCAATACAAGGAGTGGATTCCTTCTTTGGCTGTACCTCACAATTTATTATTTTCTTCTGTTCCGGAGCTTTTGTTGTAGTTCCTGCCAGAAAGAGACTGTTTGGATGTTCTATTCTTATTTTTCTTGCGATTGCGATCAACTATCTTGCGACAGCACCATGGATGGTTATTATGGGAACGGTCATTTTGTTTGGCTCTTACAGTATTCTGATACCAACAGCGCGCGAGATTGTAAGAAAACATATTGCGTATGAGTATCAAACGACTGCCAATGGTCTGGTTGATGCATTCTATGGTTCACTTGCAGGAACAATTTCACTTTTGTATGCCGGAGCTTTGGCCGACGCAATCAGTATTAAGTTTATGGTCTTAGTATCTTTGCTTTTAGCATTTATACCAATCTGTATTATTTCAGTTGTAATGATTCGGAGAAAGAGCAATCAGGACATTCTATAGGTAGAATATTTTAGAAATAGAAAATCAAATAAATAGAAGTTAAATGAACAGAAGTTTAAATGAACAGAAAATCTATTAAACAGAAAAATAATTAAACAGAAGACTAAATAAACAGAAGATCTAATAAACAGAAGATAAGAACTGTATGAATTATTTAATAAAACAAATATTATATAACTATAAAAATCCTGAATTCCATACAACGAATTCAGGATTTTTAAAATAATAGGTTACCACAAAGATCAGGGCGCTTCATGCCTAGCGATTACTTTTGATTCCGCGAGAGAGGTCAGCGGTGTTAGTAATCATAGATTTAATTCGTCAGAACAAGTCAGTTGAGTTAGTAACCATAAGTTGAATTAGTCAGAACAAGTCAGCTTAGCAAGTAACTATAAGTTGAATTAGTCAGAACAGGTCAGCTTGGTAAGTAACTATAAGTTGAGTTAGTCAGAACAAGTCAGCTTAGTTAGTAACTACAAGTTTAATTTCGCCGGTATATGTTCCAGCTGCAATGGTAGTTAAGATACCATCAACATACATTGAGAGGGTTTGGCCATCTTTAGCAGATAATACAGAATCTTTACCAATTGTTAAGCTGGTAATAATTGAGGTATCAGTTACTGTCCAAGCAGCATTATCTTTTAAGGTAACATTAATATCGTTTCCACCGTTATAATATGATTTGTTGGCTACATGACCAAGGTAGTAGTATTCATGCATTGTAAAATGATTGTTTTGAACCCCATTTTCATCTACATGAATGACGGAAGTTGCACTGATTGCTCCGGTTAAGGAAGCGTCTGAACTAAGGGTTACATTTAATAAGTCAGCAGCTTGCTTTCCAAAGTAGCCGGTACCATTGTATAGATTACCAGTAAGGGTTACATCTTCAGCAGAAAAATTGATGGTATTTCGATTTTCTTTCGTCATAACATTAATATAATCGAGGCCGGGGTAGCCAGCGATTTCGTAGAAGTCGTGATTGAAGATTGGAGCACCTTGTGACATATCAGCACCTACGAGGGAATCATCATTGTCGATCATTTGAAGGATGACGCCGTCTTTGGTATTAAGAACAGCTTTGTCATTGACTGTTAAATCAACGTCGCCGGATTTCATCAGGAAGGTTGCATTATCAGTATTTACTTCGGTTCCATCAGTAATGGTAAGGCTGCCAGAGTTGTGAGCCATGAATCCGAATGCATCTGAATTGATTACTGTATTTTGTCCTAATCCTTTTATTTTAGAGAAAGCAGGAAGTACAGAAGCTACTACATCGTAGCCTTCGCTTTTATTACCCATGAAATCTACCACAGTCGTACCAGTTGGAACTTGTGTAAGGGGATATATGTTTAAATCTTTGTCGAAATTAGAGGAAGCATAAACAGCATCGCCACCTGTTAGTATGGAAGCATAAGTTCCTACGTTGAAGGTCACTCCGTAGAAATATTCCTGTGCATCACCTATAATATAGGTGCCATAGCCGCTGCCATAGTTTGTGCTGTAAGGATCTTTTTGTCCATTTCCTAAAAGTGTTAAAGTAGAATCAACTACGGTGAGCAGCATATCAGAACCACTGTCGGTAGAG
>JBASOB010000607.1:0-20150 GCA_049657865.1 Mobilitalea sp. | reverse complement strand
CTGATATTTGTTTCCCTCTAGCTGTGTTCCATAAAAAATACCGCTCCAAGGTTCCGTTTTTCATGCAAAGAGATTGACTTATCTCAGAGACTGCATTGCTTAATGGATTAAATTCCTCCCCGTCAATCACGATACGGTTCGTCATAAAATCCGGTATATTTACCATATCTGTGATTGCTTCCTTGATATAGTCAAATACGCCCGCAATAAACGTACACTTCTCATAACTGCTATTTTCACGGTCCTCCGGCAGCGTTCCCCTGATACCCATATATCCGTTCCCTTGAGAAAAGATACTTTCATAATATTTCTTATTTTCCCTCATGGAGCGATATGATTTTATATTCCAACCCTCATAATATAGCTTGTCCAATTGCTTTCCTCCTACTGTAAATCATAATCCTAGAAGAAGATACTCTCCTCTTCCTATGTGAAGATGTTTTCTATATAAAAATATTCTCTTACTATTTGAAAATGATCTTTGTTCCTAGGTGAATGTGTTCTTTATTCGTATAGGAACATGCTCTTTATTCCTAGGTGGATATGTTCTTTGTTCGTATAGGAACATGCTCTTTATTCCTATACGAGAATTCTTTCTCTTCACATTATTTAACGTGAAATGCATTATATATTGCGTAGGCTAAGAATCCGGCACAAGTTGCAAATGCATCGCCGGTGGTACTTTCACCCGTAATTTCATCCACGCTTTCACAAGCAACTCCATTATCCATTTTTAACTTTTGTAATATCTTCTTACTTCTTTCCGTTCTGCCACACAATAAGCTATTGGCAATACTAAGCACCCATGGATGCGGTGCATGGGGACATCCAATTTCAGCAATCGGACTATCATGGAAGGAATATGGATACTCAGGACTCCGAATCACCTTAACTGTATTCTGATAAATCTCATTATCTGCCTCCAAGAAACCATAGAATGGCATAAGCTGAAGGCTTCCCGGCGGTTCATCATAGACATCCCATTTTCCTTTTAGATCTACTGACCAGGCAAAAATATCAACGCCTTCATAATTTTTTACACAGTGTTTGAATATGTCCAAGTAGATGAATACTGCCTCATTCTCTAAGTTCTGTAACGTATCCTTTGACCATCTGTCTTTGAATAACTCAATTAAGTTTTTCAACATTCTCCAGACAAGCACATTATCATAGGTAAGATAAGGATATACATGCATGTCATCCGTAGGCTGCAAAAAGGTTTCATATAAAGCAGTCTCTTCATTTCTTTTTTCTCGAAGTCTTCTAAGAATTAAAGCGATTCCTTCTTTTACGCAATCATAGTCAAGAAATTGTTCCTCTCCTGTCTCCTTTACGTAATTATAAAGTGCGATTACCGGTGCACATAATTCATCTAATTCAAATCCCGGCTCTAGCACGGTTCCATCAATATATCTGCTATGGATTCCGAGGTTTTTCCTCTGCCTGCCAAATACATAGAGGAGCATCTGTTTCGCATGGTCTTGGTCCACCAGGAGAATCGACGGAAAACTCCACAGGAGACTGTCGCGGTCCCAATATGCCGCACTGACATAGTATCTAGGGCTTCTTGAGGTTACTAATACCAATTCCTCCGTATCAATTGTAATTCCGGAAGCATAGAAAAAATTGAAGAATAAATTATGGTGAAAAATCTCCTTGAGGGAATCCTCCGTAAGTTCTATATATCGCTTCGTTAGCCAATTCTTAGTTTTCAGGAGTTCTTTATCAAATCCAGCGCGATACATTTCCTTTGCCGAAGTGGTCGCTGCTACTTCCTCTACTCCCATACCCCAAAAACTGTCCAGCACTTTGCAGTCTCCTGGTGCAAGTTCTAATTGATTCATGAATTCATAGGATATTCCTTCCGCTGTATTCGAATAATTCGTCATCATCTCTTCGCTGAACATAGGCGCAAAGGCGAATACGGATACCCCGATCCTCAAATCAAACACCAAGCTATGATTCCATCCGCTCTCATAGACATAGCGGTCTGCCCTAATCTCTTTATCTTCGTTAATCGAATGATAGGTTTTACTCCAGGTTCCTTCAAACCCTATCGATATATTCTTAATGGATGTATCTAAATTCTTCACTTTTAATTGATAGGAAAATCCTCTTTCTCCAATCGGTGCAAGTATAATACCACGAATGGATAATTGCTTATTCGTTACTTCAAATGATGGAATCCAATAATTATCTTTATGCCAAGTAATATCCGTAAATTCTACTTTTTCACCATCGATTCTTACAACCGGCGTAAAAAGTGGTTGTTCCATGGTACCTCTTACATCAATCAAGCCTTTATATCCCATATGAAGCATTGTAAAATCTAATATTGAAGCGTCTTTTTCGTTGATGCAGGGTAAAGAGATCATCTCATTCCCTGTACATATATACTTTTCTTTCATAAAGTTCCTCCCGTTAAAAATTGCTTAAGCGTTTAAGTGATTATATTATATCATAGAATTTTTTACAATACAATCACTAAATATAATTTATGGATTTACCTTTTTATCACTTTTTCTACTATTTCTTATTTCTCTTTTTCTACTATAAATTCTATTCGTTTATAATATCTTTTGCTTTTATCTTTTGCTTTTGCCTTTTGCTTTTACCTTTTGCTTTTACCTTTTGCTTTTACCTTTTGCTTTTGCCTTTACCGTTTGCCTTTACCTTTTGCCTTTACCTTTTGCTTTTACTTTTTGCTTTTACTTTTTGCTTTTACTTTTTGCTTTTACCTCCTGATTTTCTCTCTTGATTTTCTCTCTTGATTTTATATCCCATCTGTAATTCCTCATAAAAAAAGTTCCATGTTAACTATAATTTTCTTTCGAAAATTCTCTGGTTAACATGGAACTTATATTCACTACATACAAATCATTTCTTTTTTTCAAATATTTCCGATTGCTGTTATTCAGTTACCGTACTTTTACTTTTCGCTGCTTTTGAATCTTTAACCTCATAATTTTCTGTTCCTTTTAGTTTATATACCACAACCGCTACTCCTCGCTTAATATCCGCAAATACTTTTTTTGCTGCAGCCGGAGGCATATTGATGCAGCCGTGTGATCCATTGGTAAGATAAATATCCTTACCGAATTCTTCTCTCCAAGTGGCATCATGAAGTCCGATATTTTTATTGAACGGCATCCAGTATTTTACCGGTGAAGAGTAATCCTCACCTACTAAGGTAGCATCCTCTTCTTTATATTGAATTGGATAGGTCCCTACCGGAGTACCATATTTTTTCGCCACATTTCCAGTTACAACATCCGTTTCTATGATAAGTTTGCCTTCCTTATAGAAGAATAGGTGTTGTGCTGTTAAATTAATCTCTACATAAGTGTTACCAATATCATCATCACCATATTGCTGTGCCGTCTGGAAATAGGTCGGTTCTTTGACCTGCTGCGCACCGGCAAGGATTAATTCCTTCAGTTCTGTTACTTCCTGCGGCCTATTCAGCCACCAGCCGTAATCGCCGCCTTTAATCTGAAGGATATCTCCATAAGAAGTGGTAAATGTTCGTTCCTTACCAAAGGTATTATAAGTCTTCCCTATGTAATCCACAAAGTCCTTAATACTTTCCTCATTTAAGAACACCTGAAAATATTCATCTACCGATAACCATTCGCTAATGCGCGATCCATCCACAATTTCTACCGCATCGCCAAATTCATAAGTAATTTTTGCACTCGCAATTCGGTTCATCTCCGTCACTGCAGCTACTAAATCAGGATTCTCAGCAGTAACCTCAGGTGCCACATAACATTCAATTTTCTCAAGGGATAAGGTGGATTCCAATGATATAATCGAATTCTTCACTGCTTCATATAATACTTCAACTTTTATCTTGGTTCCGGCAACCTCCGGTACAATCTCATAACCATTCACGCCATAGGCGGAAGTAGTTGCATTTGCGGGCTCAACTGTCTTCGTTTCATCAACGCACTCTAATGCATCAAAATATTTATCCAGCAAATAGTCATCATATTCAAACGAGGTATCGATATCCAGATTATTATCTTGATACAGAGATTTAAACCAGGCATATTTATTCTGTGCTTTTAGCAAATCAGTAAGACTTGAATCATACACGGTATGCAGGTTGATTTCATATCCATTAATCTGTTCTGTCACATCATTTCGCTCTTCTAGTGTCAAGCTATAAGCTGCTACCTTTTCATTAATCGTATCTTCTACCTGTTCCACTGTCATATTCGAAACGTCTACACCGTTGATTACAGTATTCTTATAAAAACGATTCTCATAATAAAGTGAGATGAACAAATATTCTGTTAATAATATAAGAAGTAGTATTACTAAAATAGCGGATACTACATAAATCCATTTCTTTTTTTTGTTTCCACGCATTTTTTTGCTTGATTTGTCTAATAAATTCCTTGTCATTTTGCACCTACAACTTTTCTTGATATTTGTATTTAAAATTCAAATTCCATTATTAGTAATTATAGCATAGATTACGTGCAATACGGGAAACAATTATATTAAGTTTTTATTACAATTGTAATACCTCGATTTAATATATTAAATCTGATATCAATCAATTTTAAATTCTTCGACGATTTCTTCCAATCCTCCTGTAGAATATTCCAGACTTTCAATCACTTTTGACAGTTTCTCAGTCTGCTTTATGATATAAGTTACGAGTTCAAGCGCTTCTGTACTGTTTTTCTCACTTACTGATGTGTTTTCTTCATTTTGTCCGGACATTTCGATTATATTTCTTCTGACATCCTGTATCAGATGGGATTGCTCTGACATAATATTTAGGATATAAGTGATTGTTTTTGAAATATCTATCATCAGCTCAGTCGATTTTATACTTTCTGTCGAATATGCAATACTTGTTTTCACCTTTTCTTCAATTTTTATAATACTGTTGTTGGTTTGATTAATTTCTTGCTGGATTGAAGTAATTAATTGTGAAATTGTTTTTGTCGCCTCGTTTGTTCCCTCTGATAATTTCTTGATTTCACCGGCAACTACTGCAAATCCTTTTCCCACTTCACCCGCCCTTGCTGCTTCGATCGATGCATTTAAGGCCAGCAGACTCGTCTGTTTACTGATTCCGCTTATGGTGCTGACAATATTCGTAATTTCCTTTGATCCCTGTTCTAGGGAGAATATACTGCCGACTGCCCCTGCCATAGCTTTTTCAAGTTCGCTGTTTGCTAATACAGTTTCTTCCTCCATCTGTTTGGAGTTCTGGGTAAGAATACTTGTCTTATCTGCTTTTTCTCTCATCTTCGCCATCAGCTGATCTAATTCTATATTTTTCTCAAAACTATCGGCTATTCTTCGTACTTCTTGTTGTGTGGCTCCGAACAGACTGTTCTGTTCCATTGAATTCTGTGACATAATCTTAACGGTATCCTCAATTTTATGAATGCTGCGTTGGATTTTATCATTGGAGGTTGATACCGTTTTAATTGTTCGTTTTGAAATTTTCAGAGAGTCTTTTACTCTTTTGATCATATTCATCTGATTACTGATAAATTTGTTAATCCACCTGATTAACTGTCCTATTTCATTGGTAGAGGTAATTGTAATACGTTTTTTCAGACTGCCTTCTCCATCTGCTATGTCATGGACGATATCCACGATATTATTCAGCGGTTTTGTAATTGAGCACTTTGTAATAAAGTAGGTTGCTCCTACGAGATATAATCCTATTATTCCATTTGTTACCACAAGCATATCTGGGAGAAAACTTTTGCATAGTTCCTGTAATACCGCTGCGGATATTACTAACAATCCAATGTACAGAGGAATTTTTCGATTTAAATTCGTGTAATGATAAATATCGCTAATATCTCCTTCACACATCATTCCCCATACTTCGTCCGAATAGGGTGGCTCAATGATCGTTCCTTTTCCTCCTACCATAATATGTCTGTAGTCCGGATATCCTGGCCAACAATCCAGATTCTCTTTGTTTTTAATTGTATTGCCAACTCCCTGATGCAATTTTCCTGTCGCTGGATCCGTAAACATTATTTCTAATTCTGTATGATGATCGACTTTAACGCTTCCCCAGTGTTTTGTTGCGATTCCCTCTTTCAAATTATCTCCCAAGGTAAAGGTATTATCCTCGAACCGACTTCTTGAAATCGCCATTCCCTGCGGAATTTTACGATTATTCTTAATCATAAACAGATAATTATCCCCAGAGTCTTTATATATATGGGTATCTTCCTCCTGAATAATGTTGCTCATATCATCGTTCAACACTCTTGCACACAGCAGGTTAAATTGTTCATTAATATCGAAAGGAGTCGAAAATAACAGGGTTACTTCATCAAAGAAGGGTTTTTCAGATAATTGGATGTCCAATGTTTTTGGATCGCAATATGGTCCGTACATATAATTTTCATTTTGCAGACCCTTTGTAAGATTTGGAAAGTTCAGAATAGTGTTACCAATATGTCCCCTGTAAGAAGATGCTGTCACTGTTCCTTTGTCATCCACTAGAAATACTTCAATAAACATATGCGACTGCTTACTTGCTTCAAGTAAAGCATCCTGCAGCAAATCATTCTCAGTTTGTGTTGTAGCTAATGTTTTTTTAATAACCTCAAGTTGAATCCACTTATCCTTAAACCAATTATCCAAAGCCTTTTTTCTTCCGGCAGAGATTCCTTCAAATATTTTTTCTGACTGCTGCCGCTTTCTCCTATTGAATGCATATCTGAATTTTTCCTTCACTGTCCTTCTCCTGTCTAATATTTAGTAAAAAAAAAGGCAGGGTCGTCATTTCTGACCACCTTGCCTTATAATTTTAGATTATATTTTATTTATATCGAAATGTCAATAAATTACTTAAATAATATTGTTTATTATTACCCTTTTCTATTGCCTGATTTCTTGAATTAATCTGAATATATTATTCTTCCACCTCGGCAAAATGAAATGATTTTGCATCATTTCCAATCATATCCTTTGCATAGCATACCTTATCATTCCACTCCGGAACCGCTTCGTTAATACACTTTGCCAGAAAATCAAGTAATCTATCGTCCGTATTATCTTCCATCTCATTTAGTAAACTGCAAAGTTCTTCGCTTGGTAGATCAATATATAAAGAAGAAACCTCCAATAATTGATTTTCCTTATTGTACCCATCTCTATCAATAATTAACCACAAATTAGAATCATCTGTTATTCTCGCTTCAAGTACAGCCTTGCGCAGTGGAACTTCCTGCCTGATCTTAATCACTAATTCATTCTTTAATTCTCTAAGTCTATCTCCTGTGCTCATTAGATCCACTCCTTCTTATAACTTTATCAATACGAATCGCATCTTTGTTACATTCCATTTATTTGTAGATAGATCGAATATCCTTCGCTTTTGTCACTAATGTTCATTGTAACAAACTATATTGTTTGGTTCAATACCTATTATTTCTTATGAGACGTGATATCCTCGATCTTAATCTTGGCAAATGCATCTGCAAATGCATTATTGATTGGTTCTTCTGTTTCGTGGCTGATTTTCGTCATATAGGCAGCCACATCTTTCTTACTGACACCGGCTCCCTCTTTTTTACGTCTGTCTTGAAATGCCGTTAGTTTTTCTTTGTATCCGCAAGCACAGGTAAATAACTGTCCCTCTGCTTTTCCTTGTAGTTCCATCTTCTTATGGCATACCGGACATCTGGCATTGCTAGTTCTTGCAATTGTCTCACGGTATCCGCATTCTCTGTCCTGGCATACTAACATCTTACTATTCTTGCCGTTTACCGACAGCATCTTTTTGCCGCACTGCGGGCACTTCGTGTTGGTAATGTTATCATGTCGGTAACTGCTCCCGCTCACTTTAATTTCGTCTACAATTTTTTTCGTATAAACCGTCATCTCATTCATAAGGTCCTGCTGTTTTAACGTACCCTTTGCAATTTTAGATAACTTCATCTCAAGCTGTGCCGTCAATTCCGGCTTTTTCAGATCCTCTGGAACTAATTCTAGTAATTGCTTGCCTTTTGATGTAATAAAAATTTCTTTCCCTCTTTTCTCCATTAAGAAAGAGTTAAATAGTTTTTCGATAATATCTGCACGCGTGGCAACTGTTCCAAGACCTCCCGTTTCACCTAACGTCTTCGCCATCTCTTTATCCTTAAACTCCATGAAATCCACCGGGTTTTCCATAGCGGTTAACAGAGTCCCTTCATTAAACGGTGCTGGCGGCTTTGTCTTTCCTTCCGTTATCGTGAACTGAATATGATCCATGATATCGTTTTTATTCATTTTGGGTAATAACTCATCTTCTTGAGAATTACCATAGATTTCCTTAAATCCCAAGGTTTTAATTACTTTACCTTTTGCAACAAACTCTTCTTTCTCGACCTGTACTCTTACAGTAGCTTGTTCATATTCACAAGGAGGAGATAATACGGCAAGGAATCTTTTAACGACAAGATCATAGATTTTCTTCTCATCTGTACCCATATTAGCAAGGGAAACCATTTGCTCGGTTGGGATAATTGCATGGTGATCCGTAACCTTCGCATTATCAACAAAAGAGGAATTCGTAGCAATTGGTCGCTTCGCGAGTCTGCCCGCAAAGACCTTATATGGTCCCGCGCTGATTGCCTCTAGACGTTCCTTCAGGGTACCGATCACATCCGTCGGAAGATATCTGGAGTCCGTTCTTGGGTAGGTTAATACTTTATAATTTTCATATAACCGCTGCATGATATTCAAGGTATCCTTTGCAGAGAAATCATACTGCTGATTGGCATTCCTCTGTAACTCTGTCAAATCATATAATCCAGGAGAATAAGTCTTCTTCAAGGTAGTCGCAAGCTCGATTACCCGTCCGGCTTTTCCGTTCACCGATTTTAGCACTTCTTCCACCCTGCTTCTTGTAGCAACCGTATGACTCTTCGTCTGAGGATCTACCCAGGTAATCGTCATTCCATTTACTTTTCCGACAAGTCCATAATATGGGACAGGGATAAACTTTCTGATATCTTCTTCTCTTCGTGCAATCATAGCTAAGGTAGGAGTCTGAACACGCCCGCAGGATAGGCTCGCATTGTATTTGCAGGTAAGCGCTCTAGTAGCATTCATTCCGACAATCCAGTCCGCTTCTGCCCTTGTAGCCGCAGCCTGGTAAAGCTTCTCATATTCTTTTCCGTCTTTTAAATGAAGGAAGCCTTCTCTGATAGCATTATCCGTAACCGAAGAAATCCACAGCCTCTTAATAGGTTTTCTATTATTCGCTTTTTCAAGTATCCACCTGGCCACCAGCTCGCCTTCCCGTCCGGCATCCGTCGCTATAATGATATCGGATACATCATTTCGATTGATCTGCGCTTTCACGCTGTGATACTGCTTACTCGTCTGCTTAATGACAACTAATTCAAACTTCTTAGGCAGCATGGGAAGCGATTCCATTTTCCACTCCTTAAATTTAACATCGTATACTTCTGGATCTGCCAGGGTAACCAAATGTCCCAGTCCCCACGTGATAATATAACGATCTCCTTCGATTGCTCCCTCTATTTTTCTGTTACATTTTAATACTTTTGCAATGTCTCTGGCTACTGAAGGTTTCTCAGCTATTACTAATGATTTCATATGAAACCTCCTATTTTTCAAAACTCCAATGTGTTTCTAGCTGTCTTCTCCATTGTACCACAAAGATATATTTTATCATTAATAATTATGTTATTTTTCAATAACATATTCATAGATCCTTATATTCAAAAATACCCACCGAATAGATGGGTATTTTTGAACTTTGTTCTTAAGCCTCTAACAGTTTCATTACCTCTTGTATTGTATACACCTGAGTTACCTTTTCTGCCAGTTCCATACAGACTGTATAGTCAGCTCCACGAATGATGCCTTTAACAATTGCTGACTCTCTCGCTGCTATGCTGAATTCATCCAGTCCCATTCCCAGCAACAGTTTTATTGCTCTTTCATCGCTGGCAAACTCTCCGCACATGCCGACAGGTATTTTTGATGCATGTCCTGCATCTATGATTCTCTTTATAGCCTGTAATACAGCCGGATGAAATGTATTATAGATAGATGATATTTTTTGATTTCCTCTATCTGCCGCCAAGATATATTGCGTTAAATCATTCGTTCCTATGCTGAAGAAGTCTACCTGCTTTGCAAAATTCTCAACACATAAAACGGATGCAGGCGTCTCTATCATCATCCCTATTTTAATATTCTTATTATACCTTTGACCTTCTGCATCAAGTTCTTTTTTACAGCAGGCAAGCAGCATGTTGGCTGCCTGGATCTCTTCCAGTGAAATCACCATAGGATACATGATCTTCACATTGCCAAAATCACTAGCACGCAGTATCGCACGCAGCTGCGTCTTAAACACTTCCGGTAAATCCAATGAAATGCGAATTGCCCTCCATCCAAGATATGGATTTTCCTCTGGTTCAAATGCATAGTAGGGCAATTCCTTGTCCCCTCCAATATCCAAGGTTCGGATTATCAGTTCCTCCGGACATAGCTTTGCTGCTTGACTGTATGCAATATATTGTTCCTCTTCTGTAGGGAACTTCTTGTTTTCCATATAGAGAAATTCACTCCGAAACAATCCAACTCGGTCAACATGAAAAGAAAGAGCATTTTTTACATCTTCAATATTACCTACATTTGCACCTATTTTCACCTGATGACCATCCTGTGTTACCGCCGGCAAACTCACTAAGTCCTCTAATTTCAACTGTTTCTTCCGCCTTGTTTCTGCAAGAGCATTATACTGATCTAACGTAGATTGATCAGGACTTACAAAGATGATTCCTTCTTCTGCATCCATGATAACAATATCCCCTGATTCAACTATTCCCATGAGTCCTTCAAGTCCTACAATCGCCGGAAGTCCTGCGTTTCGAGCCATAATGCATACATGGCTGGTAGTACCGCCTAGTTCCGTCAAAAATCCAAGTATATAATCCATGTTCAATTTAGCGGTATCGGAGGGAGCTAATTCCTTTGCTACCAGAATTATCTTCTCCTTAATGTTCCCTATACTGTTCTCCTTATATCCCTTTATGGAGAACATCAACTGCTTTCCAATATCTCGAATATCGTTGGCCCGTTCTCTCATATATTCATCTTCTAGCGTTTCGAACAGCATTGCTAATTCATCTATCGTTGCCTGTAGTGCCAGCTGAACATTCATATGGTTACCCTTTATTCTTTCGGTAACCCCCTCGCACAGAGAGATATCTTGAACTAATTCCAAGTGTGCCTCAAAAATCTCACTGTCTTTTGCCAGTTCTATCAGCCCCTCAGATACCTCTTTTACTGCAGCTTCATATTTACTTATCTCCTGTTCTATGTTATCCACGTGGTAAGAATCAGGAATCAGTTCATTTCTTATAAATTTATATACCGTGCCAATCACAAGTCCTTTGGACGCAGCTTTTTTTGCTGTGCATCTTAACATGAAAACACCTCTTTTGTGAAATATATAGGAGAAATCGCGGATTCGATTTCCTTGTATGAATTATAAGTTATCTTTGAAAAATCCCTCAAAGCTTTTAATTGCCTCTTCTTCGTCAATTCCTTCGGCTGAAACGATTACTTCTGTACCCTGTTTCACTGCCATGCTCATAACCATGATCATTGCTTTCGCATTTGCTTTTTTACCATTCGCCGATAATATTATCTCTGAATAGAAGTTTTTTGCTTCCTTCGCTATCATAGTAGCCGGTCTGGCATGAAGTCCGATCGGGTCATTGATTCTATAACTGAATTGTCTCATATTTTTACCTTTCTTTCTTATAAGTTAGCAGCAATCGAGTAGCCTTCTAATGTTGCCTCCATTATTTTTCTTGGTTTCTTACAATCTCCTATGATGAAGGTCTCAGGTATAATCCCATAGAAGCTCTCCGCTACTGCTTTGTTAGGACGTAATCCAGCTGCAATAATTATGGTATCTGCCTTGATAAATTGTTCAACAGCATCCTCCAATTCAACTATTACTCCGTCTTCCCTAATTTCTTTGCACACCGTCTTAGTCATTATATTCAAGGTATCAGCCTTCTCTATTTTCTGGCGCAGGGCAATTCGATATAACATATTCCCTTGTGCAGCTATTTCGCCTGTCATCTCAATAATCGTGACATTTCTGTTCTTGAGGGATGCTAATTCAAGTCCAAGTTCAGCTCCTATAGTTCCGCCACCTATTATCACTACTTCCTGTCCTACTTGATCCTCATGTTCAAGAGCCATATAAAAATTGATGACATTTGATTTTGACACTCCAGTAATTGGCGGGGTGATTGCATTAGAACCTACTGCAACGATAACTGCATCCGGCATGATTTCTCTTATTGTATCAGCCGATGCCTCTGTATTCAGATACAGCTTTATGTTTGATTTCTTCAGTTGAACCTCCAAATACTTCAGATATGCTTTGATATCTTCCTTATAATATTCCATAGCTACATAATGGAGCACTCCTCCGATGAAGTTGTTTTTCTCAATCAGAATAACTTCATGACCTCTTTCATCTGCAATTAAAGCCGCTTTAAGTCCTGCAGGCCCTGCACCAATGATTACTACCTTTTTCTTTACCTCTGCTTTTTCTACTTTTACCGGTATCCAGTTTTCATTTGTATATCTCGGATTAACAGAACAGCCCACATTTCTGCGATTGGTGGAGATATGATAACACTGCAGACAGCGGATGCAGGGAATGATATCCTCCGGTCTGTCTTCTCTCGCTTTTTTCGGCCATTCGGGATCTGCAGCTAATGGTCTGCCAAGGGCTACCATATCCACGATACCATCTGCTATTAGTTTCTCTGCCTCGTCCGGATTCATGATTGCACCTATCACTGACACTGGAATATTGACATTTTCCTTCACGATTTTTGCATATCTTACATTCGGCATATGCTCCGCAAAATTTGTGGTTGCCATGTGGACGTTAGCTTCGTGTTCAAGATCAAGTCCACAGGAAATCTGCACGGTATCAATCAATGGCTCCACCATTTTTATAAAGGTCAGCACATCCTCAAATTCAATTCCGCCTTCCAGCCATTCTGTTGCTGAAATTCTCATATCAATCGGGAAATTTGGTCCTACTGCTTTTCTGACCCTTTCTAAAATCATTTTTGGAAATCTTGCTCTGTTCTCGATGGAACCTCCATAAAGATCGGTTCTTTTATTAAAAAGAGGGGAGAGGAACTGGGCAGCAAGCCATCCATGGCCAAAATGCATGAATATCATGTCGAATCCGATATCTTTTGCATCAAAGGCTGTCTGTTCAAACCAATAGAGCGTCTCTTCCATCATTTCTTCTGTCATTTCCTTTACTTCTACACCATCTTCACGTATAAATCCAGTGGGGCCCTTAGCATATTCCTTCACTCTTCCGTATTGGCCTGCATGCCCGATTTCAATGGACACTTTTGCACCTGCACGCTGTGCGATTAAGATTCTCTGCCTTGTTTTTTCCACTTCATATTTGGAAAATGCATATGGTTCCTCTGCTGAAGCCCAGGAAGATTTACCAGGTTCCGTAATGACAGAACCTGCAATTATAATTCCCGGACCTCCTAAGGATTTATCTTCGAAATTGTGTCCCATGGGAGTAGAAACAATCCTGTTTCTTACGATCATGCCGTTAATATTAATTGGTGAAAATAAATTCGGGTATTTCATATCATTCTCCAGTCTGCTGTCCGAAACAACTTATACACTAACTTCATCTATTTATTCCAAGTCTTCGCCATTTGTTGCGATTACTTTTTTATACCATTCAAAGGATGCTTTTGGAAAACGCTCCAGCGTTCCTTTTCCTTCATTATCTTTATCAACATAGATAAATCCGTATCGCTTCTTCATCTCACCTGTTCCAGCTGACACAAGATCTATACAGCCCCAAGGCGTATATCCCATCAGCTCAACTCCGTCCGTATCTACGGCTAATTCCATCTGCTTAATATGTTCTTTCAGATAAGCAATACGATAATAATCTTGTATTGCGTCATCCTTTTCTATTACATCCACTGCACCTAATCCATTTTCCACGACAAACAAAGGAATTTGATACCGGTCATACAGATTGTTCAGTGCTATCCTCAGCCCTACCGGATCAATGGTCCATCCCCAGTCAGAAGCATGCAGATATGGGTTTTTGATTGCATTCAGCATATTACCGCCCGTCATCTCTTTATCCATTTCATGAGAAACGACATTGGAGTTATAGTAGCTGAATCCAATAAAATCCACCGTACCATTTTTCAGTATTTCTTCGTCCTTATCTTCTATCGGAATTATAATATTTTTTGACTCAAAATATCTCCTCGCCTTCGAGGAATAAGCGCCTCTTACCTGAACATCCGAGAATATGTAATGAAGATCCATAGCTTCCATTGCTTTTTGCTGGTCTTCGGGGTGACAGGTCTTAGCATAGAAGGTTGGATACAGCATCATCATACCGATTTGAAAATTCGGATTTATTCTATGACCTATTTCTACTGCTTTCGCACTAGCAACAAACATATGGTGTGCAGCTCTAAAAACAGTGGCTTCAAAGTTGTCCGCTTCCGGAATTCTAAGTCCGGCAGCCATTGCAGGATGTAGTGCAATTACGTTTATTTCATTAAACGTCATCCAATACTTCACTTTATCCTTATATCTATGAAATATAACCTCACAATAATTTATATAGAAGTCAATTAACTTTCGATTTGTCCAACCACCATAGTTCTTTATCAGTCCATATGGCGTCTCATAATGTGAGATTGTTATTACAGGTTCAATCCCATATTTTAAACACTCTTCAAAGAGCGAATCATAGAAGGCAAGACCTTTTTCATTTGGAAGATCTTCATCTCCCTGTGGAAACACTCTAGTCCAGTTGATAGAGGTCCGAAAACATTTAAATCCCATCTCTGCAAATAATCTGACATCTTCTTTATAATGATGATAGAAATCGATAGCTTCATGGCTCGGGTAGTTTTCCCCTTCCATTATTCCATCGGTATACTTCCTTTGAAGGTTTAAACTTCCTGCTGTCATGCAGTCTGAGGTGCTGATCCCTTTTCCATCAACATTCCAGGCGCCTTCACATTGATTTGCAGCTACAGCACCTCCCCATAAAAAATTACTTGAAAATTTACTCATGCTATCCTCCATGTCAGTATCCTCCTATTACAATAGGATATTTGTATCCGAGTTTTTTGTTCCCCCTAATACGATGGGGCTGTTATTTGGCTTATACTTAATGTAAGCTTATAACAGACCCATCATTATCGGAGCATATTGTTGTTTCCTATCGTATCTGTTATATTCTCGGTGTCTTCACCGAATTGCTAAATCAATGATTCAGTATAATTCATTGCTACATTAAGTATGCATTAACGAATTCTTATACGGTTTCTTCCTGCACGATCTGTTTATCAACCATTTTAAAGAAAGGAATCCATATTAAGGTGGTAATTGCAATTAATACAACCTGCAAGATTGCAGTCGGAACACCCTGTGCCAAAAATCCTGATATGATCTGCGGCATCGTCCAGTTTACCGTAACACCGGAAAGTCTTGGAGTGATACCTAGGGCGATGGAGGCATAACTGATTGAGGTACAGATAATCGGATTTAACACATAAGGAATAAATAACATTGGATTTAATAAAATCGGGATACCGAATAATAGCGGTTCATTAATACCAAAGAATGCCGGAATAATAGACATCTTGCCAAGCGTTCTCATTCTCTTGCTCTTTGCCGCAAACGCCATGAGGAATGCCAAGCCAAAGGTACCACCAATTCCACCCGGCTGGCATAATACGCCAAAAGAGTCGATGATGATATGAGGTGCTGCCAACCCTGCTTTAAGTGCGTCCAGATTCTCCATGGAAGCAGCAAGTGTTAGCGGTGAAATAACACCAAAAATCGAATTTCCGTGAATTCCACAGAACATAAAAAGAGTAGAAAGAATCTGCACAAATAAGTAGGCAGGAAAGGATAAACCGAATCCTTGAAGAGGTGTCTGTACAAAAGAATAAATTACCTGATGAATACTTCCGAAACTTGTCTTAGCAAATAAAGTCTGAATTGTAATCGCTATAATTGCACATACTATGGTCGGAATTAATGCAATGAAAGATTCCTCTACCATTGGCGGTACACCCTCGGGCATACGGAAATAAATCTTCTTATCTATTAAAAGCTTTGTAAGTCTTACTGTTAATACGCAGACAATCATCGCTGTGAACATTCCCGAATACCCTAACCATTGCGTTGGTATATTCGTATAAAGCACATGAGGGGTAACTAACAGAAAACTCATAAAACTTGTGATCGATGCAGAAAGAGGTTTCATACCAAGCTTAGAAGCATATTGATATGGTAATACAATCGCTACATATAATGCTATCAAGCTTAATGTCAGTGACTGGATTGTCATGAATATCGTTGCCAGTCCAGTATTTGTAACAAATGTCTGCCATGCAGGAATTCCAAGAAATGCCCCCAGACATGCAAAAGAACCGATTAAAATAATTGGCAGAAGGATCTGAAACGTAGCCCCCAAAGCGCTTAGAAACTTGATACTGCTGATTTTATTAGCAAGCGGCATCAGTCTTTTTTGTAAACCATCCATAAATTTGTTCATAATATAATCCTCCCGTTTATTTTCGATTATTAATAATCGTAATTGCATCGCTTAAAATCTTTTCACCGTTCATCATGCCAAAATCAACTGATTTAATTACATCAATTTTATCTGCGTGTTTTGCAAAATTTTTAAGAGTAACCTCTTTTTTAAATGATAATTGCGGGCCTAACAAAATGACATCAACTTCATCAATGAAATTTTCCAACTGTGTATATGGATAAGCAGTTATTTCTGACTCGATACCCTGTTTTGCAGCTGCATCCCTCATTTTTCTTACTACCATTCCTGTGCTTGCACCGTTCTCACATACCAACGCAATCTTATACATTTCGCATCTCCTTATAAAGATAATTAATTTCTGTTGCAAGTTCCTTGATTATATCTGCCGCTGTAAGATGATCTGCCGCGTGCACGGTCAGCATGGTGAACTCCAGACTCTGATGTTCTGCCTCATAAAACAGCAATTCGCTATGTGCCTGATGCGCTTTCACGATTGCCTCTTCTGCCTGCGCCAGGCTGGCCTCTGCCTCTTTATAATTACCGGCACGGGTCTGCTGGATTGACATAAGTGCCAGACTTTTTCCTTCACCTCCACTTGCAATAATCTCCATGCTCTTCTCTAGTACATTCATTAACTTTCTCTCCTTTGTATTACTCCTTGAAATTGTTAATAACCAACTTGTAATCCTATTATCCAAGATATTTCTCCTGATATCTATTTTTAAATTTGCACTTCTGCGGTGCAATTGATTCAGTATACTTTCAAGGGCAAATATTTTATAATATGTATAAAGATAGCAGTACATCTATAGAAACAGAAAGGAGAACACTTTATGCAGGAGAAAGAATTACAGGTTCTTAGTTATTTAAAATCACAGAACAGCTGGAGTACTGCAGCAAATATCGCCAGTAATCTAGGGTTTTCTGTCCGCAGTGTAAAAACATATATTTCAAATATTAATTCTAAGAATCCAGAGTTAATTGCATCATCAAGAGATGGCTTTCTCATTCAGGAAAAAGAACGCCTTTCTCCTATACTAAATGCTGCTTCCCGCCAGATACCGCAGTCTGCGGATAATAGGCAGACCTATATCCTAAAAGTATTGCTGCTACAAAACCAAACGAAGGATTTAGATGAATTGGCGGAAGAATTATGTATTTCACCTGCAACATTGACTAATGAGTTCCCAAAAATCAAGTTTGAATTAACTAATTTCGATCTTGTTTTTAAAACAAAAAACAATTGTGCTTATATTGATGGATTAGAAAAGAACAAGAAGAAAATGATATCTCATCTGATTTATAATGAGACGAAAGATAATTTCAGCAGTATAGATCTGATTCAGTCCTATCTGCCTGATATTGACTTAAAGATCATCAAGCATGTGGTTACAGACAAGCTTTTATGCAACCATTATTTTATTGATGATTTTTCCCTGACGAATTTTGTCCTTCATGTCGGAATCACCATGGAACGGTTCCTGTCAAATCCCTCTTTAAATGAAATTCGTGATTCCGTTGGTAATGTTGCGATTGCTGAAACAGTAGCAAGACTCCTTCGGGAAATCTGCGATAGTCTGGAAAAATACTTCCCAATACATTTTTCAGAAAATGATTATTATAATCTTTCCTTACTTCTTATGACAAGAATCGTACATGAAAACATTAATCAGCTTAATATTTCCCAAGTAAATGAAATCGTAGGTCCGAAGATCAGTTCACTAATGGAATTAATCCAGAACAAGGTTCGTAATGTATTTTATATCAATTTAAATAATCAGGACTTTATCATCCGATTTTCGCTTCATTTATATAATATGCTGATCCGTTTGGAAAACAACATAAACGTCCGAAACCCACAACTCACACCAATTAAAAATACTTATCCCTATATCTATGATGTATCCGTATTCATTGCGAATACGATTACTACAGAGACCGGATATCTTCTGTCAGAAGATGAAATCGCTTATATCTCACTGCATATCGGGGTTTTGATAGAAGAACAGAAAGCATTAAGAGATAAGGTTAAGGTAATTATTGTCTGCCCTCACTACTATTCGAATCATGTGCGGCTGATCAAAAAGATACATACCGTTTTTGAAGATAGCATTCTCCTGTCCGGAGTAGTTACCACTCCAGATGAACTGGATAATTCTGCTGAATATGACTGCGTCATAACAACGATTCCTCTTAATCGGCATCTTACGATCCCAGTCACTTTAATATCTGATTATTTTGATAACAAAGATATCTGCAATATTGTAAATGTCATTGATGAAATTAAAAAAACGAGAGTTAAGACCGTATTGGAAAATAAGTTAAAGTTTATCTTCAAAAAAGAATTATTCTTTTATAATCCGGATAATTTCTCGAATCAGACAGATGCTATTGAAAAGCTGTCTTACGCATTAGTGAAAGAAGGGTATGTTGATCAATCCTTCCGCGAAAAGCTGTATGAGCGGGAGAGATTAAGTTCCAGCGCCTATACAAATATTGCTCTTCCGCACCCGATTGACATGTGTTCCTTCTCCACTGCGATTGCAGTGTCCATTCATCCAAATGCAATCGACTGGAACGGAAGTAAAGTTCATGTCGTGTTTATGCTCGCAATCAACGAAGAGGATCGTATTCTATTCCGCGATATCTTCGATTTAGTTACAGAAATACTATTAAATAAAAAGAACTTTCAAACCCTGCTTAACACGAAGAACTATGAAGATTTTATACAGCTGTTAATCTCATCTGTTTGAATCATAAGATAGTTCTAAACATCAGAGATTCCTCTGCATTAGCTATGTTACTGCAGTACGGAGTCCGCATACTCAGAAAAACGGAGGATTTTATGGAATTAACGAAAGCATCTATTATAAAACGATTTATCGCATTTTTTATCGACTGGTATCTCTCTTCTCTGCTTGCCGGTATTCCCGTCGTAATAATGCAGTCTATTCAGGCGAAAGATCTTATTATATTAAACCGTCTTGATGATCTTACTCTTACAAATGCATGGATTGGCGGCCTTCTTGCACTCACAGTCTATACCCTGTACTATTGCTTCCTGCCTTGCAAAGAAGGTTCCAATCGAAAGCTAGGTCAGACCTTCGGAAGACAGCTTATGAAAATCCAGTTAGTCAAGACCGATGGCTCTGCTCTGACTTTTACCAATCTGCTGATCCGTGATATTCTTGGTGTCTTATTGTTGGAGGGATATCTGACAAGTGCTAATATTTATATCATGTCCTTAATCCAAATGACAACAAATTCCTATGTAGTACCTTATTTTCAAGCTTTTTATTATGCAACTGTCACGATATCATTGGTACTATATTTTATCCGCAAGAAAAAACAGATGCTGCATGATATAATCAGCAGAACCCGGATGGTCGAGTCCGAAAAATCGGTTACTACGACAATATAAGTGAAATTAATTATACTCTTGACAATCCGTACCATGTCGATTATAAAGGATACATCATAAAGAATATCTCAGATATTTAAAGTTCTATGGAAG
>JBASOB010000606.1:0-2107 GCA_049657865.1 Mobilitalea sp. | reverse complement strand
CAAGCGCGAAGATTTTCTTTCTTCGCGCTTGTTATTTGGTGTTTACAATGTGATTGACGACAGATGCTGATGCCTCGCATCAAATAATCCTGTCGTAATTAGTCTCAGTTCCGGTATTACCGGAAGACTGACGAAGGCTAAGGTCATAAAGGGATCAATTCCTTCACTGACGCCGAGCTCTCTTGCTATTATTTTCATGTCTTTCATTTGATTAGCAAGCGTAGGTGCATCAAGTTCACTAATTAGTCCTCCGATTGGTAATGCAAGCTGGCCGATAATTTTTCCTTCACATGCAATTGCCCATCCTCCCTGCATCTCACGAATACAGTTCGCAGCGGCAGACATATCTATATTGTTTGTTCCGATTACAACTATGTTATGAGAATCGTGAGATACGGAAGAGGCAATTGCTCCTTTTTTTAGTCCATACCCCGTAACAAAACCAAGACCGATATGATTGGTGTTATGATGCCTTTCAATCAGAGATAATTTGATGATATCTTCCTCCACCGATATTCTTGGTTTACCATTAATTAGCGGTACGATAGCTTCTTTCGTAAAAATCTCACCGGGAACAAAACGAATCACTCGAAAAGATTCTGATTTTTCATCTTTTTCAATATATTTAATCAAGAAATCTTCCGGTGTTGTCTCACTGCAGTGGAAAGAGTGATGTACTTTTTCAACTAATTCTTCCTTAATCCTGGGCGTATCAATTGGAGTAATTATAGCTCCGTCCACAACGATATTCCCGTTTTTAATCACTTTTTGAACAATCATTTTCTTTAAGTCGGAAAGTATTACGATATCGGCCTTATATCCAGGAGCAATCGCTCCCGTATTCTTAATCCCAAAATAAACAGCGGTATTATAGGTTGCCATCTTAATTGCTTTGACAGGATCAGCGCCATTCTGAATTGCTTTACGAAGGATATCATCGATGTGTCCATTACTGATTATATCAGAAGGATGCTTATCATCTGTTACCAGAATTGCTCTCTGATGATATGGTGGCTCAAACAATCCCATTAAGGCATTCAGATTTCTTGCCGCAGTTCCTTCTCTTATCATAACCCACTGGCCTAATTTCAATTTTTCCAGGGCTTCCTCCATATCAACACATTCATGGTCAGATTGGACTCCTGCAGTAATATATGCACACAAATCCTTGCCACTGAGTCCTGGTGCATGACCATCTACTATTTTGTTATATGCTTTTGCATCTGCTATCTTATCTAATATTTCACTGTCACCGCGAATGGTCCCAAAATAGTCCATTACTTCGGCAAGCCCTAATACTATGTCTTGCTTATATAACACTTCTAAGTCTTTTGCTTTAAGCACATATCCATTTTCATCAAAGGCAGTTGCTGGAACACAAGAAGGAAGTACGAAAAATACATCAAGTGGCAATCCTTTCGTAGACTCCATCATATATTCAATTCCATCCATTCCACATACATTGGCAATTTCATGGGGATCTGTAATCACAGCTGTCGTTCCATGCGGCAATACTGCTTTGGCAAATTCTACCGGACGAAGCATAGAACTCTCCAGATGAATATGTCCATCCATAAAACCAGGTGCAACATATTGATTCGTACAATCTATCTCTTTTTCGCCTTCATACTGTCCAATTCCGACGATTATTCCATTTGTAATTGCGATATCACCCTGTTCCATCGCTTCTGTAAAAACATTGATCACGGTTGCGTTCTTCAGAACAAGATCTGCCTTACAGGCACCCTTAGCAACCTCTATATTATGATTAATCACAAAACCACCTCCATTAAAATTTGGTAGATAATTTGACTATAATTCTATTTATCCCATGTTATTTTCTTTCTATTTTATATTATTCTGATCATTAATGCAACAATTCTTAGGAGTGTCCTACTATTATATTTTTATCCATTCTCACATAGTTGCTACTAGAAATCAGGTTTTCAACGTATCACTTAGATCTTCCTAATTCTTTCATGATATCATTCACCCTGTGTGGTAGGATAGTTGTCATAGCAACCTAAATATTATATGATAGGTTAAACTATCATTGGAAGGTGGATTACTATGGCGAGTTATAGTCAGGAACTGAAGGATTCAATAG
>JBASOB010000605.1:0-6319 GCA_049657865.1 Mobilitalea sp. | reverse complement strand
ATAAACATAGACATCATGACAGACCTTACTACTGACATCGAAGCAAACACAAAGATTGACATTAAAATTGACATTATGTTAAACATTAAAATAGACATTAAGTTAGATATTAAAAAATATATAGAAGCAGGGAGTTATTATAATTCCTGCTTTTTTTGTATCTAAAAATATAATTTCTTTATTACAGTAATAATATTTTGATAGATTTGCTTCAAGGGTATACGCAGGATATATTAAAAATATACTATTCTGTAAAAATCGATCGATAGAATAGACGACCATTTAGAAAGAGGAAAAATATTGGCCGAAACGGAATAAAGGGAAATAACAGAAATTATTTCAAATAATTATTATTTTGAATATTTTACTTTATATAAATTAAGTTATATAATTAATCAAAGATTTTATTCCAATGAAAATCCGGAGCAAGTAACTATAATTTAAAATTATACTCTTTGTTTGAACTATAAACTATGCAGAGGAGAGAGATTATGTCAATCAACGAACAGCGATTAGAATTAATTAAAACAATTATGGAGGATGACACCATTGCAGCAGAGGAAGAGGAAGTACTGCATATTCTTTTAGCAAATCCAATTTCCAAAGATCCAATTGTTGATACAAAAGAAAAGATTACAGTGGGACAAAAAGCAGCCGATGGTTTGGCAAAGTTTGCTGGAAGCTGGCGATTTATTATTATATTCTTCTTCATCCTGGTTACATGGATTGCTATTAATGCAGTCGGCCTGTCTAGTCCTTATGATCCCTATCCTTTTATATTACTTAATTTGATTTTATCCTGTCTGGCAGCAATACAAGCACCCGTCATTATGATGAGCCAGAACCGCCAAGAAGAAAAGGATAGAATGCGTGCCTGGAATGATTATAAAGTCAACCTAAAGTCCGAAATTATAATTGAAGATATCCATAGTAAACTAGACTTGATTTTAGACAACCAGAAAATAATCACTGATCGGCTGAATGAGCTAGAAAAGAAATAATAACTGAATATAGGAGGTTTTCATGACTAAATTTAAAGTGGCTGCAATATTTAGCAGTAATATGGTTTTACAGCGTAATAAGAATATCAAGGTTTTCGGACAGGGAGAAGATCTAAAACAAATAACCGTATCTTTTCTTGGGGAAAATTATTTAACCCAAGTAAAGAATCAGGAATGGGTTGTGATACTCCCGCCTACTTCAGCAACAACAGGTTGCACGATGACGGTAAGCTGTGAAAAAGAGGAAAAGAAGTTTGAGAATATTGCAGTTGGTGAAGTGTGGCTTGCCGGTGGTCAGTCCAATATGGAGTTCGAATTAAACCATTGTACAGGTGGCGAAGAAATGTTGAAAAATGATAAGAATCCCAATGTCCGATACTATCACACGAACAGAATAGCCTACATCGATGAGGATTTCTATGAGCAGGAAGAGAAATCTCAGTGGAAAGAATTTAATGAGGAAAATGCTGCTGCCTGGTCGGCAGTGGGATATATCTTTGGTAAAAAACTTGCAGCGGAGTTAGGCGTTACGGTGGGAATCATAGGCTGTAACTGGGGAGGAACCTCAGCTTGCTGCTGGATGAATAAGGACAGCTTACAAGAAGACAGAGAGCTCGATTCCTATCTGGAGGAGTACCAGGAAGCATTTGAAGTAAAAAGTTTAGAAGAGCAGAGGGCAGAATATCAAGAGTACCAGAGATATCATGAGGATTGGGAAAAGAAATGTGCGAAGGTCTATGAAGAAAATCCAGATACCTCCTGGACTGAAGCAATAGAAAGTTGCGGAGAATGTAAATGGCCAGGACCCATGAACAGTATAAATCCATTTCGCCCAAGCGGGTTATATGAATGCATGCTTCAAAGGATTACACCATATACCTTGGCTGGTTTTATTTATTATCAGGGAGAAAGTGATGATCATAAACCACAGATGTATCAGAAGTTACTCACAAGAATGATAAAACAGTGGCGCGAGGACTGGGAAGAAGACAATCTGCCATTCCTTATCGTACAGCTTCCGATGCATCGTAATAAAGAGGATGAGGACAAAAAAAACTGGTGTCTGATCAGAGAAGCTCAGATGAATACCTATCGTACAATTAAGAACACCGGAATTGCAATAATCCTCGACTGTGGAGAATTCAATGAAATACATCCGAAAAATAAAATGCCGGTAGGAGAACGACTTGCACTTCAAGCACTCTATCAGGTATATCATAAGGTAAAGGAAGAAGAAGCCTTCGGCCCGATGTATCGATCTTTGGAATACAAGGATGGAGGAATTGAATTATCATTTGATTATGCAGAAGATGGATTTGTTGTGAAAAATGAAATAAAAGGATTTGAAATTGCTGGAGAAGATAATAAATTTATTGACGCAGACGTTATAATAAAAGGCAGTAAGATGTTCGTGTCTTCAAAGGTAATAAATAACCCTGTAGCATTGAGATACTGTTGGACAAATTATTCGGAGGTTACTGTTTATGGAGGAAATGGGATTCCATTAGCCCCTTTTAGGGATGGACTCAATTGAGATAGAGGTATATTACAGTGAGACGATTACAGAATAAAAGATATGGCATGTATTAGTTGGTATGATAAAAGGAGGTTTGTTTATGAGTAAAGAAGATTTAATAAGCAGACTGCAGAGTAAACCGGATCTTGACTTATTAGTTGAACAAGCAAAGACAGAACCTGGTATGATTTCTGAGCTTATCGACATTGTTAATACCGAATCAAGCAGTATCAAGTATGTCGGGTCAAAAATTATACGTTTCGTAAGTGAGCATAATCCGTCCATCGTATATCCATTTTTTAATGATATTGAAAAGTTCCTTCACAATTCGAATAGCTTTATCAAATGGGATGGCATTCTTACGATTGCAAATCTGGTCAGGGCAGATACGCAGGGGAAATTTGAACCGATCTATTCCTTCTATTTTGAACTTCTAAAAGATCCGCAAATGATTACAGCAGGAAATGTTATAAGCGGAATTGGCAAGATTCTTGAGAGCAGACCACAGTATGAAGAAGATATTACGAACCGTCTGCTTGCGATACCTAAAGTAACTTATTATAATAAAGGAGAACCTTCACCAGAGTGTAATAATATCCAATGCGGTCATGTAATAGAATGCTTTGACCTATATTATCAACAATCGGGAAGTAAAGAAGCTATGATTAAATTTGCAGAAAATCAATTAGGAAATTCACGAAAGCAAGTAGTCAAAAAGGCTGAAGCATTTATTAAAAAGTATAGGTGATAGGGAAGATCTCAGGATGCAGCAAAATGCCTAGAAACAGCAGAATTAACTGCAAAAACAGCAACATATCATCTGAAATCCCGGAAAGGTTGCGGAGAAAGAAGAATCGTGGTATTATATCGAGTGAACAATTTGTTGATTCTGATAAATTGGTATTATTTAGAAGAAATGTTATCGATAAATTTGGAATAATAAATAAAGTAAAAGTGAAATTATTGTGAAATATTAATACTTTGGAGGAAAAAAATGAATAATAATGATATACTGATTCGAATACGATATGCGTTTGATATTAAGGAAACAGATGTAGTGAAAATCTTTCAAATGGGCGGCATGGAATTCAGCAAAGATGAAATTCAGAAAATGCTTATAAAACCTAAGGATGAAGGATATAAAAAAGATACCAGAACCGGAACTTATTTTCAAAGCGATGAAAAGGATAAAGAAACAGAAGGTACTGCAAAAGAAGAGATATACAGATGCAATAACAATATGCTGGAAGCTTTTTTAGAGGGCTTCATCATATTCAACCGCGGCGTGAAGAAGGTGGATCCAAGTGAGAGCGAAGAATCTAAAAAAGTAGCTCATGCAGTGATTAATAATAAGAACGTTAATAATGTCGTACTTAAGAAACTAAAAATAGCTTTGGCACTCTCAAGTGAGGATATGCTCGCTATTTTCGAAGAAGCAGGAGCTTCCTTATCAAAAGGAGAATTAAGCGCTTTATTTCGGAAAGAAGGACATCGTAATTATAAAGAAGCCCAGGATAGCAATATCAAGTTTTTCTTAAAAGGGTTAGCATTAAGACATCGTAAGTAATCTCTTTTATGATGAAAGAAAGCGGAGAAAAATTCTCCGGGAGGGTTTATGTTTGGTTATGTGAATGTATATAAGCCAGAGCTTAAAATGAAGGATTTCTATAAGTACAAAGCATATTATTGCGGACTTTGTAAAACATTAAAGGACAAATATGGACGGTTCGGACAAATGACGCTGTCCTATGATATGACCTTTTTGATTTTATTACTGAGTTCTCTTTATGAAATGGATACCACGCATAGTTTAGACCACTGTATCATCCATCCGGTCAAAAAGCATGATACCTTGATCAATGAGATCACGGAATATGTAGCAGATATGAATATTGCCCTGACCTATTATCATTTACTTGATGATTGGAATGACGAGAAAAATATCGGAGGATTAGCAGGAGCAAAAGTTCTTAAGAAATCTGTTAATAGAATCATCAATACCTACCCAAGACAATGCCAAAGAATTGAGGCATGTCTGAACCAACTTATGGAATGCGAGAAGAGGAATGAGACAGAGATCGATATTGTTTCCAGATGCTTTGGCGAACTGATGTCAGAATTATTCGTATACCGCATTGACAGCTGGGAAGATAATTTGAGAAAGATAGGATTTTTCCTAGGGAAATTCATTTATATTCTTGATGCTTATGATGATATTGAAAAAGATAAAAAACATAACAGTTATAATCCCCTGATTGCTTTATATGATACCCCGAATTATGAGGAAGAGTGTAAAAAGATATTAACCATGATGATGGCGGACTGCACCATGGAATTTGAAAAACTACCCTGTCTACAAGATATTGATATTCTTCGAAATATATTGTATGACGGTGTCTGGACAAGATTTAGCAAAATAAATGAAGATAGAAACAAAGAGAAAGGAACTCAAAATGATAGCAAATCCATATAGTATCCTAGGAGTATCACCCAACGCTTCAAATGACGAAATTAAAAAAGCATACCGAGAATTAAGCAGAAAATATCACCCTGATTCTTATGTAGATAATCCGCTGGCTGATCTGGCTGAAGAAAAATTTAAAGAAGTCCAGGAAGCATACGAACAGATTATGAAGGATAGGGAGAGTGGCAGTAATGGTAATTACAGCAATGCTTCCTATGGTCCAAGCAATTCTTCTAATAATTCTGGTGCGGAATCAGCGGAACTGAACAATGTATATAATTATTTAAATGCAGGAAGATATCAGGAAGCCATCAATTTACTATCCGGTATCGGAAATCGAAGCGCAAGATGGTATTATTACAGCGCACTGGCGAATGGCGGAGCAGGGAATAATGTTCTGGCAGCAAACCATGCACAGCAGGCTGTTAATATGGAACCTAACAATACGGAATATGTCAGAGTGCTGAATCAATTGCAATGGAGCGGACAAAAATATCAAAATACCCGCTATAATAACACCGGAAGCAATTATGGAACCGGTAATATGTGCTGTGATTTATGGTGTGCTGATTCTTTATGTGAGTGCATGGGAGGAGATTTGTGTTCATGTTTCTAAACGCTAAGAAAACCGCATTTCTTGGTCTTTTGCTAGCAGTTACTATAATACTAGTAGTGTTAAGTGGTATTTTGGATTTCAATACTTTGTTTCTGCTTGCAGGAGCTTCCTTTGGTGTTGGAATTGCCATCAGGGAAACAAATTTGAGATATGGAGCAGGATTTTATCTGGCCAGCATTATTCTAAGTTTGCTGCTTGCTCCCAATAAGTTATATTTAATCACCTATGCAGCAATGGGATTCTATGTTGTTATTTATGAGTTTACTTATGAGAAATTAACCTATGTCAATCATAAAATCAGCCGAAAAAGTTTGTTTTGGATGATTAAATATATCACTTTTAATACCATGTATCTTCCTCTGCTGATCTTCGTGCCTAAGCTTTTCTTTACAGGAGAAATTAATGCGAAACTAATAATTCTCCTTATGATAGCAGGACAGATAGCTTTGTTTGTTTATGATAGAGCCTATCAGTATTTTCAGTCAAACTTATGGGGTAAAGTACGCAAAAAGCTTTTACAATAAATATTACTAGCTTATAGATTGATAAAAGAAACTTTCATCACTATTTGAGACGAAAACAACATGGCGGTATTTAAATCAGTGTGAGTAAAAAGTAGCTTCACACGTAATTCTTTGTCGGTAGCCAGAAGTTTACAAATAGAAAGCATGGATTGGGTATTGATATAATTCTAATAGGAGTATCAGTGGACAGATAGGAGC
>JBASOB010000604.1:0-16627 GCA_049657865.1 Mobilitalea sp. | reverse complement strand
GGAGAGAATAGGGTAAGCTCATAACTCCTGATAATATGAGAAATAAGGACACAAAATAGAAATTGCATATGTTATAATACAAATGTTGGTAGAAAAATGAAAAAATAACTTAGATGTTAGTAAAACTTGATTTACAATCATTAGAGAGAAATAATAGAGCTATGCAAATATATTAAGAGGTAAAAAAGGAGGAGAGCTAATGGAAGATGTGTATAAACCACCGTTTACGATTACAGAAGAAATCACTAATTTGGTGATTGAAATAGGCGAATTGACGGGTGCAATTACATTGAAAGAAAAAATGTCTAGTAACCTAATTCTACGAAGAGAAAACAGAATACGTTCTATTCATTCTTCTTTAGCTATCGAGCAGAATACTCTTACTATGGAGCAGGTAAGTGATGTTATTAATGGAAAAATAGTATTAGGATCGCCTCAAGATATACGGGAAGTTCAAAATGCATATGAAGCATATGAGATGCTCACAAAACTCAATCCTTATTCTGAGGAAGACTTGTTAAGAGCACATAATATTATGATGACGGACTTGGTAAAAGAATCTGGGATTTTTAGAAGTAAAGGTGTTGGTGTGTATAATGGCAGTGAATTGATTCATGTGGGAACACCACCGCAATATGTTCCTGATTTAGTATCAGAATTGTTTGAATGGTTAAAAGATTCATCCCTGCATCCATTAATTAAGTCGTGTATTTTTCATTATGAATTTGAGTTTATTCACCCGTTTGCAGATGGTAATGGACGGATAGGAAGGTTATGGCATACATTGATTTTATCAAAGTGGAAAGAATTTTTCTTGTGGTTACCAATTGAAACATTGATTAAAGAACGTCAAGAGAATTATTATAAAGCGCTAAATGCAGCAAATACAAAGGGAGAATCTACGATTTTTGTACATTTTATGCTTTGTGTAATTAGAGACACATTGAAAGAATTGGTGACGGATAATCTGGAAAACTCTATGGAAGAAACCAATGAGACAAATGAGGAGAGAGTTGTTTTCTTATTATTAGAGAACGGGAAACTATCAGCTAAACGACTTGCTGCTGAAATAGGAATTTCAGAACGACAAGTTGAAAGAATTGTAAAAGGGTTAAGAGCATCTGGTAAAATTCAAAGAATAGGTGGCAACAAAGGTGGCTACTGGCAGGTTAACCAGCAAGAATGATAAAGTCAGAATAAGTGTCGGAATAAATGTCGGTATAAATGTCGGAATAAAGGTGGACAACTAACAGCTTTTATCATTCTCATTAGTAAGTCAATGCCATAATTCAGAAAAGATTTCTTCGTGAGTATACCTTTGATCTGTCATTTCACGTTCTAACTCGGCTTCTTGTAAATGGTGCTCAACTTCATGTTCTTCTTCCGCATTTTTTTGGATATCTACATACTGTTTTCAAGAGAACAGCAGCAAGAGGCATAATTAATAATAGAGATAAATATCTGCTCATTTTCAGCAGATATGGAGTTTATAAATTCCCCGGCGGTGGTATGGAAAAGGGAGAAGAGCTGGAAGATACTTTGGTTCGTGAAGTCGAGGAAGAGACAGGATATAAGGTAATCAAGAATTCCACCGAGAAATACGGTAAGGTTTTTGAAAGAAGAAAAGGCGAATACGATGATATCCTTGAAATGAAATCCTATTATTTCAGGTGCAAGGTTGAAGAGGTAGTCGGCAGCAGGAATTTGGACGAGTACGAAGAGGAGTATGATTATCAGATTGTATGGATGACATTACCGGAAGCAATTGAAAAGAATAATGCGGTAACGGCCTTGGACATTTGTCCATGGGTAATGCGGGATACCAAAGTGATGGAGTTGTTGGTGAAGGAACAATATCTGAATTAAATGAAAACGAAAAGTATACCGGGGACTTTCATGAACTTGTGCATGGTTGGTGAAGTTCGGTAAATACTATCACAGATGATTGGATCAATGATGAAGTTTGCTTTTAACATTTATATCAATAAAAAATCAACTACTTAAGTAGTATATAAATGAAAATATTTAGTCGTAACTTAGGAGATATGGTTATTATGAGTATGGAAACCTATGAAAAAAATATGTATCTTAATCAAGTTTATCAGGCGGTTGAGGTTGCAGAACAAGAGATTAAGGAAGGTAAAACACTGGATGCGAAAATAGCTCTTAAAGATCTAAGGAGCAAATATGGAATATAAACTGATAATTACAGAAACAGCAAGTCAGGATATGGATAAAATATTTTGTATATTTTAAATCATTTATGCAATCCAAAGGCAGTAATTGATTTAGCAGATGCAATAGAGGATAAATATGATGAGGTATGCAGGAATCCATATATGTTCGAAGAATCAAGAGATACACGTTTAAAGAATAAAGGATATCATCGGATTCCAGTACAGCATTACATGGAATGGCTGTAATGATTAAGTAAATGCATATAAAAGGATCAACTGTGGATGATCTTTTTATATGCATTTTATTATATCCTTAGCTTGACATAAACAAGTAAAATATCAGAATTATTTGATTTGTATTAAAATGTAAATATTCATTGATATAAAATAGAAAAAAGAGTAAGCTGATTATGACTTACAGATTACCACAATTTGGTAGGCAATATTATAAATCTAATACATTAATAAAATAATACAAGAAAGAGGTAGCAGTATGAAAGAGAAATGGTATTTGCAACCATGGATATTATGTATATGTTTTGCTTTTTGGTTTTTTGTAGTACCAGGGATTATAGGTGTTGTGCTTCTTATATTGAATATCATGCAATCAATTGAAAACAGAAAAATATTTAACAGTAAGCAAAAATTAATAAATGATATCGGTGCTGAAAGATATATTGAAGTCACTGAAAAAATTCGAAAAATTGAATCGGATTTTGAAGGTCAAAAACAAAGTTATATAAATGAAATTAGTAATCTACAAAATCACAGAGATATTGAAAAAATAAGAATAATACATGAGATTGAAAATGAAAATGCAAGAGCATCAATTGAATTAGTTAATAAAAAGAACGATATTGCTAATAAAGAATCTACAATTACGCAATTGAATTTTGAGATTGAGAGGCTCGACTTAGAAAACGAAAAATCAAAAAATCAGTCTCGAAACCAAATTAAAAAACTGGCTCGTGTTACTGAATTGTATAAGGGCATAAATTATACGCTTAGTAATTTTTTTAACTATATTCCGACAGATACAATATTGAAGATTTCTGCAAATGATTTGGACGAGATTGAGTCAATATCACCCTCAATTATGTTGAAACTACATTGCATGGATATAAAAGATTTAAGAAAAGCCTATAATGAGAATAATAAATTGATAAATAATATATTGTCTCAATATTCAGATAGGTATACTACAAAAGCAAATCGTACCATATATCAATTGATGGTACTTGCTTTAAGAGCAGAACTACAAAACATCTTATATAATTTAAAATATGAGAAACTTGATAAATCGGTGGAAGATGTAAAAACATTTACAAGTAAGTATTTGAAAATTGCTGCTGATGGGAATCAGAGTATTGCTGGAACATTGACTAAATTTATTGGAGAAGTAGAATATCTATTTATTAGTGCAGTGAAGATTGAGTACAATTATTATGTTAAGAAGGAACAAGCTAAGCAAGAACAGCTTGCGATTCGTCAACAAATGCGAGAAGAAGCCGAAGAAAGAAAAATATTAGCACAACAGCAGAAGCAAATTGAAAAAGAAGAAGAGAAATATAATAACGAGATAGCAAAGATTCAAGAACTGCTTATCGATACTCAAGATGATAGAAAAATAGCTGAATTAAATGCAAGAATTTTAACATTGCAAGTACAATTATCTGATGTCGTAATAAAAAAAGATGAAATTATTAAGCTCCAAAATGGTAAAGCAGGAAATGTATATGTAATTAGTAATTTAGGCTCGTTTGGAGAAAATATTTTCAAAATTGGCATGACTCGAAGAATAGACCCACAAGAACGTATTGATGAACTAGGTAGTGCGAGTGTACCATTTAGGTTTGATGTACATAGTTTTATCTTTTCTGATGATGCTGTAGACTTAGAAAAACGTCTACATTCTGTACTTAATGAAAAACGTGTAAATAAAGTGAATCTTCGCAAAGAATTCTTTAATACCACCATTGATGAACTTGAAGACCTAGTTGTAAACATGCAACCTACAGCTGAATTCAATCGTACAATGATTGCTGAGGAATTTAATCAATCACTGTCAGGTGATGGTTTATATGATAGCAGTATTAATGGTTTGTACGATGAAGATGAGGATGAGGAAGAAATCCTTGAGGTTGGAAAATATTGAAAATCAAATAAGATGATGCAATCAGCATTTATATAAATCCTACATATGTGTTAATTTTGTGAACTTCCCCTCTATTCAAAATCCACTCTATGCATTATAATGTCAATATTCGGGTTAAGCCGTAGGGGAATTATACAAGAAGAATTCATTACTGATTAGCGGATCTGCTTGCAGAGAAGTCTTAGGACGGTGTTACATCTTGTATCAACAATGCAACATAACTATAATTCAGGGAGGTAACACATGAACAAATTTTTCAAGAAAATCGCAATAATTTTATGTATCGCCATGATTGCTCCAACAATTTTGAGCTACATGCCAGCAATTAACAGCGTTTCAGCAGCTGAGGCAGCAACGAAAGCATCACTTTACAGTAAAAGCGGAACAATTGGGGAACTAAGCAGTCCTGAGTATATTTATATCAGCGATCAGAAGGATGCTGCTAAATATACCTTTAAGTCTTCTAATGCAAAGGTTGCTAAGGTCGACAAATACGGTAGTGTGAGTGGAATTTCGCAAGGAACCGCAAAAATCACGGTAAAAGAGACTTACAAGAGTAAGACAGTAACAGTAGGTACGTATAAGATTACAGTTAAGAAATCGAAACTATATGCCAAGAAAGATACAGGAACTCTGTTCAATACCTATTACCCATTGATTGATTTCTCGAATTTCAAAGCAAAATATACTTATACCACTTCGGATAAGAATGTGATTCAAGTAACGAAAAATGGTCTACTTGCTGTAGGAGCAGGTACGGTTAAGATTTCTGTTACTGAGACTTACAAGAAGGTTGCTAGGGAACTAGGAACAATTACAGTTACCGTTGTTCCAGCAAGCATTAACTCAGAGTGCGCAGCGTTTACGATTGCGACCAATTCAGACGTGTATGTTTCGGATAAGATTTATCTGGATCATCAGAGCTGGAATGATGATGTGGTTTATTCTTATGTATCTTCAGATCCAAGTATTGTAGCTGTAGAGGCGATTGCCAGTGAATATGACTCCTCTTATGTTGAGAATCATTTGAAGGGTATTGCCAATGGCACTGCTACTGTTACAGTTAATGAAACTTACAAGGGAACCACAAGAGTTGTTGGTACGGTAAGTGTTACTGTTGCAGCAATTGCAACTACTGCATTAGAATTTGATGCTTACTATTTGACAGAAGAAAATGGAGTTCTTTCCACTTATGCTTATGTTGGATATGCAGGGGATCCTTTAACTTATTATCTGACGAAAACTCCATATGATTCCTCAGATGTCATTACTTTTGTATCGAGTGATGTTGCAATTGCAACAGTGGATGCAGAAGGTGTTGTTACTGGAGTCAGCGCAGGTACTGCAACGATAACAGCAACTGCTGGAAGCTTCAGTGCAAAAGTAAATGTAATTGTTGAGTAATCATAACATTTCTGATTGCACTGTGGAGCTCATTCCTTGTTCTTCCAGGAATTTGAGATGCTGCATAGCGACATTATGTTAGGTTAATATGATTTATTTTCAGGGAAGTAAGGATGAAAGATAGGATCATCGTTGCTTCCCTGAATTAATAATGCAAAGGGAGTCCTTATGTTCAGACAAAAGAAGAAGAAAAAAGAGGTCAGCGGTCTACTGCTTCCAATCTATCTGATTGTAGCAGTGCTTCCATTCGTAACTCGAATGCTCTTATATGATTGTGGGTTGTCGGAGTATTCCTGGTTCTCCAAGAATCCGATTATAACGGATTTCTTTTCCTATTATAAAAGTTATACGTTTGGTATGATATCCATTGTGGCAGGAATCCTGTTGATTTGCGTGGCTTTGCTATACCGGGAAACCTGGAAGAATCTTCGGGCCTTTCTTCCTCTTGGAGTCTATATGGTGATGGTTATCCTATCTACTATATTCTCTACCAATCAGCAGATTTCGATGGTAGGGGGAATGGCACATTTTGAAAATGCACTGGTTTTATGCGGCTATGTGATCGTATGTCTCTATGCTTATGAGATTGTAAAATCAGAAGATGATCTGAAATCGATACAGAAAGTATTCTTCCTCTCAGCACTTGTAATGTGCGTTATCGGTATCTTCCAAATGACAGGCAATGATCTGATGAATTTCAGATGGGTACAGAAGTTGATTATTCCTACGCAATATCAGTCAGAGTATCTAGGAGAAATTCAGAGTAATACCTTAAATCAGGCAGTATCGCTTACTTTGTTCAATGCAAACTATGCAGCGATTTACCTAGTTATGGTGATTTCCTTTTTCCTGCCAGAATTTATCTTCTTGCTACGTGATAAATCTGATAACAGAACTACGAAAAATAATAATCTGCTGCGAAAAGCCACAATTAATAAAGCCACAATTAATAAAGACATAATTAAAAAAGCTACTATTAGAAAAGCTGTAATTATTCTATTTATAACAGTCGCTACCGTATTATTAGCAAAAACTTACTCGCGTGTGTCCTTTGTAGCATTATTTGTGATATTTTTATTATTTTGCATCTTTTACCGCCATCAGCTCAAACAATTATGGAGGCCCATAGCAGCAGTGTTGTGTCTGATTCTGATCTTGTTTCTCGGTGTGGATTCCTTGAGTGACTTCAGATTCCTGACGAAGATTCAAGATACTTTCGCTTCTTTTTCACAGACAAAGCAGGAGGATTCTCTTGAGACAATTCTGACAGAGGATAATGGTATTCAGATCAAGTATAATGGATCAAGTCTTCTAGTATCCTTTCAGGATATTACAGCAGAAGATAAGACTCTGCAATTTTATGATGAAGAGGGTAATGATCTGACAGGTAGTTATGATGAGAACACCGGAGTTCTTGAGATAGAACCCTTCCAAACGATAACATTTACGCAGGAGAATAATTCGCTTTCCAAGGAAGACAGTAGTTATATCATAGCGACCATTAAAGGAACCGAGTGGCGGTTCTGTTACGTGAAGGCGCAAGGTTATCTGTATGAGAATGCGTTTGGCAAATTAGACAAATTCGTTGAAATCGAATCTTTTGGTTTTCGCAACCATGAAAATATAGCTTCCGGAAGAGGATATATCTGGTCAAGATCGCTCCCTCTTCTTAAAAATACTTTGCTGATCGGTAGCGGGCCGGATACCTTCCCAATTGTATATCCTCAGAATGATTACGTTGGGAAAGCCAATAACTGCAGTACGCCGGTGACACTTATTGAGAAGCCTCATAATCTGTATCTTATGATTGGAATTCAGACAGGAATGCTGTCGCTGCTCGCTTTTCTATGGTTTTGCTTAGCGTATATCATCAAATCTTTTCGGATCTACAGGAATCGTGATTTTACTAAGCTTTCCGAACGAGTAGGTCTTGGATGTCTATTTGCAGTGATTGCATATCTGGTATGCGGAATTTTCAATGATTCCTCCCTGCAGACGACACCGATCTTCTTTCTACTATTGGGGGTTGGGATGGCGTCCAATCATTTGAATTATAAGGAATAAAGGAAAGGATAGTGCACAGATATGAATTTGAAGAGTCAAATAATACGCCAACTTGCACCGGAGATGGACCCGCTCCGCATGGGAATGGGATGGAAAGTTGAAGATTTGTCGAAACCACAGATTATCGTGGAAAGTACCTTCGGGGACAGCCATCCGGGGAGTGCACATTTACTGGAATTAGTGGAATTGGCAGTGAAGGGAATTAACGAAACCGGCGGGAAGGGTGCAAGGTATTTTGCGACCGATATCTGCGACGGCATGTCACAGGGACATGACGGCATTAATTATTCCTTGGTGTCAAGAGATACGATTGCGAATTTAATTGAGATTCATGCCAATGCAACGACCTTTGATGCAGGCGTATTTATCGCCAGCTGCGATAAGGCAGTTCCGGCACATCTGATGGCAATCGGGCGTATCAATATTCCAGCTATCGTGGTAACCGGAGGAGTTATGGATGCAGGTCCGGACCTTCTTACACTTGAGCAGATCGGCACCTATAGCGCGATGTGCAAAAGAGGAGAGATTACGGAAGAGCAGCTTGATTTTTATAAACAGCATGCTTGTCCTTCCTGTGGAGCCTGCTCCTTCATGGGAACGGCTTCGACGATGCAGATTATAGCGGAAGCATTAGGACTTATGCTCCCAGGAAGTGCGCTCATGCCGGCGACTTGCAGCGACTTGCAGACAGTTGCTTATGAAGCAGGAAAACAGGCGGTCAAGTTGGCGCAGCTTGGAAGGAAAGCTTCTGATATTGTTACGATGAAATCCTTTGAGAATGCTATTATGGTACATGCAGCTATTTCAGGTTCAACCAATGCACTGCTGCATATTCCGGCAATTGCTCACGAATTTGGCTTTGAGATAGACGGAGAAACTTTTGACCGTATGCACAGAAATGCAAGTTATTTACTAGATATCCGTCCAGCCGGAAAATGGCCGGCACAGTATTTCTATTATGCAGGCGGTGTTCCAAGAGTGATGGAAGAAATTAAGGATAAGCTTCATTTAGACGTGATGACGGTAACCGGCAAAACGTTAGGTGAGAATCTGGAAGATGTTAAAAATAGTGGATTTTATGATAAATGTGAAGCGAATCTGACTAAGATAGGATTAACAAGAACGGATATTATTAAAACGATAGAAGAGCCGATCGGGAAGAATGGAACCATCAGTATCCTGAAAGGGAATCTGGCTACAGAGGGAGCGGTAGTAAAACATTCTGCAGTTCCCAAGGAAATGTTCAAGGCGACTTTAAAGGCAAGGCCCTTTGACTGTGAAGAAGATGCGATTGAGGCAGTCCTTACGAAGAAAATCAGACCGGGCGATGCCGTAATTATACGATATGAAGGGCCGAAAGGCAGCGGGATGCCGGAGATGTTCTATACGACAGAAGCCATTTCTTCGGACGAAGAACTTAGCAAATCGATAGCACTGATTACTGATGGCAGATTTTCCGGGGCCTCCAAGGGACCTGTGATCGGACATGTTTCACCGGAAGCCGCAGTAGGCGGACCAATTGCTCTCATAGAAGAGAATGACTTGATACAGATTGATATTGAAGCAAGAGTATTAAGCATAATCGGTATTGACGGAATAGAAATGCCGGAAACCGAAGTGAACAAAATTCTAGATTTAAGGAAGTCCAAGTGGCAGCCAAGAGAACCGAAATATAAGTCAGGCGTTATAAAAATATTTTCAGAACATGCAGTATCACCGATGCAAGGTGGATATATGAAATAAACAACAAGGCAGAATCCAATTGGATTCTGCCCTTTCTTTATTAGATAAAGTAAAACTATCTGTGGTTGACATATAAAGATAAAACAAATTTTGGTAAATATTTATAATTTATCATTGATAGCTTCCCAAAAGCAGAGTATTATGGGAATAAGAATATTACAATATCTAAGAGAAGGAGTTGCTAATGGATAGTAAAATGGACGATATAAATAAGGAGTTTGAAATATTACGCATTCATTTAGAACTTAGTAATGAGTGGTTGACGGATGATCAAAAGAGAATAATGAATAAATATGCAGAATCATCGAATGGAAAATCTATCAGCAGAGATATTCTTATACCTTCTGATATGCCATTACATAATCTACATTATACAATTCAAAGACTATTTGGATGGCAGAATTCGCACTTAAGAAAATTCTGTTTACCAGAAACTTGTTATAAAAAACTTACCAGAGGTACGGTTAAAGGCTGGGCAGAACTGGTTGGAGTATTATTTCAGCCACCAAGTGAAGGAGAGCATGATGTTTTTTGGGATGATGATTATCAAAGCGGAAGTATAAAAGCCTGGCTAAAAAAGAAATATACTGGACCATATTCTTATGGCGGACAAATGGAATATATCATTAATGCGAAAAAAGATATGAAAGAATTGCTTGATCGTTTCCAGATAGTGGATGTGAGAGAATCATTTCATGAATACTATGAAAGAAAGTTGCTTGATGAAAATGCGGAGATGAGGCTTCTTGGGAGTGCCCCCTTGATTGAATTGACATTAGAGGAAATGAATAATTCAATTATGATAGAGCAGGGGACAGAGAGTTTGCTGGAGAAATTGGAAGTAAACAAGGTGTTAGCCTACCATGGTGAAGAGTGCGCTATTGACGGAGTCTTTCCGGTATCGGAAGAGATAATCTACAATTATGATTTTGGTGATGACTGGACTATTACAGTGACAAAAAGAGAAGGTTATGATGATCTGCTAAAAAAGGGTGTGATTTCGGAGAAAGAATTAAAGGAAGCAGAAGCAGAGGTATTAGCAAAACATAAACCGGTCTGTATCTTCATAGAAGGTGGAATGGTGATGGATGATGTTGGGGGCTTAAGTGGATTTGCTGATTTTCTTGGAAAAATTTATGAAAATGTGGATGATGAAGAAAGTAATGAATATCTAGCCTGGGCACAGAGTTTAGGATGGAGTGAAAGAAAGATATCGAATAAGATGATTCTATAATCAAACTAGAATCGATTATGAATAGTTGCTTCTGTTTTATAACATAGATTCTAATATAAATTGATTAATGTAACAATCCGTGGTGATAGTTAGAATATATCTGTTATTCCTGATATTACAAAATAGGATAAATCTGATATAATAAATAAAAACTTATAATTAAAATAGGAAAGTAAACATATAGAACATTGAAATGATAAACAATGTATAAAATAAAAATATAGGGGAGCTCTCATAATGGCTAAGAAATTGACAGTTATGGTTTCATCAACAGTATATGGTATTGAGGAATTACTTGATAGAATTTATATGATATTAACAAGTTCGGGTTATGAAGTCTGGATGTCACATAAAGGAACCATGCCAGTTTTTTCTAATATGTCAGCACTTGAAAACTGCTTGAAGGCAGTGGAGTCATGTGATCTTTTCTTGGGTATAATCACACCTTCTTATGGAAGTAGCAGTGCTGCAGAAATTTCATTTACGCATCAAGAGATGAAGAAAGCGATAGAAATGAAAAAACCACGATGGTTATTAGCACATGAACAAGTTGTTTTTACCAGACAGTTTTTGAGGGATTTAGGATATAAAACTAAAGATGAAAGAAAGGAATTGCAGCCACGAATTAATAGGAAAGCAACTTCAATAAGTGATTTAAGAGTTATCGATATGTATGAGGATGCAATATTACATGATATGAATCTAGAAGAAAGAAAAGGAAACTGGGTTCAAAAATTTCACAACGATGAAGATGCATTATTATTTGCCGTTGCGCAGTTTTTAAGATATCAAGAAGTTGAAGAATTTATTAAAGAAAATTTTATAAATCCTGCAAAGGTTCTGAAGACTATAATAAAGGAGGATGGTGAATAATGCAGAGTGATATCCAACAGATATTAGGATATAATGAAAATCAAAGCATAGAATATAAAAAAACATTCAATGTTTCAACTTATCCACTAATCGGAAGAATCGTATGTAGTTTTCTTAATGCAGCAGGTGGATATATTGTTTTTGGAATTGATAGTAATGGTACAGCATATGGAATTGACATAAAGGAAGCTGACATTAATAAATTAAAAGAATATATTTATAAAAATATTTTACCAAAAGCATTAGTATCATATGATTTAAGTAATGAAGATGGTAATACGATTTTTTCTATTAAGGTACCAGCGGGTAAAGATATTCCTTATTCCTTTAAAGATGAAGTATTTGTAAGAAATAATGATGAGACGGTAAAAGCTGATATTGATACTATACGAGATTTCATTATGAGAAGACAACTCGAACCCGAACGATGGGAACGAAGATATTCTAGTGCAGGCTTCGCTTCTTTATCCTCAGATGAAATACAAAAAACAATAATGATAATAAAAACTTCACCGATGATAAAATTAAGAAATAGTAATGACAATAATTCGGTATTAGAGGATTTGTCAGTTATGAAATACGGGCGTATAACAAATGCCGGGGATATTCTATTTACTTATAATCCTTCAGAAAGATATCCACAGACAAGAGTGAAAGCAGTTTGTTATCTTTCAGATAAAACTGATGGAAGTTATACAGATATGAAGCTATATGAAGGTCCTTTAGTGAGTACATTAGAGAATGTATATAGTTTTGTTATGAGAAATATATCCAGCAAAGAAATGTTTCCTGACGATAAACTTCAAAGAAATGAGAAGTTTTTATATCCTATAAATGCAATAAGAGAAGGATTAGTCAATGCGTTTGTACACAGAGATTACAGTAACTTCTCTGGTTCGCTAAGTGTTTCTATCTATCCTGATAAAATTGAAATATGGAATTCTGGAGAGCTGCCAAAGGAAATAGAAGTCGAAAAGCTAGGGAAAGGACAAGTTTCTGTATTGCGTAATCCTGACATTGCACATGTACTATTTCTTGAAAAATATATGGAGAAATTAGGCAGAGGCAATATGCTGATATGTAAAGCTTGTGAAGATATGAAATTACCTGCACCACAATGGAAATCAGATGAGAATGGGGTAACACTTACTTTATTTGCGCCCGAAGTCACCCCTGAAGTCACCCCTGAAGTCACCCCCGAAGTCACCCCTGAAGTCACCCCCGAAGTCACTAAGTTATTAATGGTGATAGAAGGTGAAATGTCAAGGTTTGAATTACAGACACTTATGAATAAAAAAGACGATAAGCATTTTCGTATGGCATATATAAATCCGGCATTAAGGTTAAATTTAATTGAAATGACGATACCTGAATCACCTACAAGTAGCAAACAAGAGTACAGAATAACACCTTTGGGCGAAATAATAAAAAAGAATAGCAAATTGTTATAATAGAAATATCGATTATTGCATTAGGCAAGGAATATGTATAGGACGTGGGATAAAATTAATTTATCTGTGCAGGGCGGATATATGAAATAAACAACAAGGCAGAATCCAATTGGATTCTGCCCTTTCTGCTAGAAGCTTACATTAGAAGACAATAAATGTAGTACAGATTTTTCGGCAGGAGGAACGGATTTCACGGTATTACTTACATAAATTTCATTGACATCGTTAACAGCAGTTAGTATACTAATCAAGCAAAGTGATTAGCATGCTAACAACTTTTTGGGATGAAATCATGTTGGGGGATAATGAAATCTAGTAACTATTTATAATATAAGAATACGTCAGGAGTGAAAAATGGATAAATCAAAGCAATTGGGTGAAGAAAAGATATCAAAACTTCTTATTAAGTTTTCTATTCCGGCAATTGTCGGAATGTTGGTGAATGCGCTTTATAATATGGTGGATCGTATTTATATAGGACGCGGGGTTGGCTCTTTAGGAATTGGAGCAACTACGATTGCTTTTCCAGTCATGCTGATTATGATGGCTTTTTCTATGCTAATCGGAATAGGAGCCAATTCGCTGGTGTCCATCAGGTTGGGGCAGAACAGGAAAGAGGAAGCAGAAGGAATCTTTGGAAATGCCTTCGTGCTGTTGATTGTGACTTCTCTTATTTTGTCAGTCATAGGTCTGATTGTCCTGGAACCTTTGCTTATCTCAATGGGTGCAAGCGAACAAATATTGCCATATGCGATGGATTACATGCAAATTATTCTGGTCGGAGGAGTATTCCAATCCATTGGAATGGGTATGAATAATTTCATCAGATCGGAAGGAAATCCTAAAATTGCGATGTATACCATGTTGGTCGGAGCATTGATCAATACAGTTTTAGATCCTATTTTTATCTTTGCATTCCACTGGGGAATGAAAGGAGCTGCACTTGCTACCATCATAGCCCAGGCAGTTTCTGCGGTATGGGTTGTTGCTTATTTCTTGCGTGGAAAAAGCTTGTTAAAAATTCAGAGAAAATATCTTAGTTTGAAATTAATCTACATTCGCAGTATTTTTACGTTAGGTGCTGCACCCTTTGCAATGCAGATTGCAGCAAGTGTACTGAACTTTATCATGAATAAAAGCTTGGGAGTTTATGGAGGAGATATTGCAATCTCAGGCATGGGTATTGTAAATAGTATCGTAACATTGATGATAATGCCTATCTTTGGTATTAATCAAGGGGTACAACCGATCATCGGCTATAATTATGGAGCGCAGAAATATGACAGAGTGAAAGAAGCATACCGATTGGCCGTTATATTGGCGACGGGAATTGTAATCGTCGGCTGGATTGTGACAAGAGTATTCCCAGAACAGATTGTGATGTTGTTCAATAATAAGGATATGGAACTGATTGCTTTTGGAACCTTTGCAATTAAAAGATACTTGATCTTTCTGCCGATTATAGGATTTCAGATTGTTTCGTCAAATTACTTCCAAGCAATCGGAAAACCTGCACATTCAGCATTGCTTGGCCTTTCAAGACAAATTTTAATCTTAATACCTGCGCTTATTATATTACCGAAAATCTTTGGACTAAATGGAATTCTGTCAGCGGGACCACTTGCTGACGCTATTTCTTCCGTGGTAACAGGAATATTTATTTTCATAGAAATGAGAAAATTAGATGCCCATCATCAAGCAACCTTGACGAATGACGGACAATAATGTGACTCATTGACCGACAGCCGTTTATGCCAAAACGGTGGGAAAAGAGGTATTGCATGTATAAAATATTGATTGTTGATGATGAGCCTATGGTGATTCACGGTTTATGCAGACAGATTGATTGGGAAGCCTATTCACTTGAACTTGCAGGAACAGCAGAGACCGGAGAGAATGCTCTGGTTCTTTTAAAGCAGGGAAATGTGGATATCCTTTTCGCAGATATCTGTATGAAGAAGATGGATGGTCTTACGCTGATTGCGTTAGCAAAGGAACATAATCCGCTTCTTCGAAGCGTAGTAATCAGCTCACACAATGAGTTTGAATATGTCAAAAAGGCTCTGCAGCTTGGAGTTGAAAACTATTTGCTCAAACCGATTGATCAAAATGAACTTCAGAAGACATTAGAGAAGACGATTGATAATCTGAATCGGGACCGCATCAGCACCATAAGCGATGAACTGACGCAGTCCACATTTCGCAGCAATATTCTCGACCGGTGGGTCAATGCGGAAATACAAGATTATGAATTCTATGAGAGGGCAGAACTGCTCAAAATCAATATTTCGGCAGGGCAGTATCAGGTCTGCGTAATCGATACGATTGACGTTGCAAGTGAGAAGCAGAAGATGCTCTATGCTAAGACCCTTCTGGAAAAATGTCGAAACAGCTTCTCGGAAGAATTCATCGTGGAATGCTTTATTGACAGACTCAGCAGGATTGTCATTGTTTTGTGCGGAGGCGAACTTGATCGTAAGCAGGAGGAACTGGAACTTATTCTCGGGAATATCATAACGAATGCCAAAGAAAGCGGAATAGAGACCTTTACAGCGGTTGGACCGGTTTCGGAGGGAATTTTGAAGGTTGCACATGATTATTCGGATGCAGTTGAATATATGAATTATCGATTTCTTGATTCTAGCGTTGGCATAGTTTTCTATGAAGGATTTATACAGGCATACTTATCCGTAGGCTGTGAACCGGCTTTGATACAGCTCACCAATGCATTTACGGAAGGGGACGCGATAAAAGCAAAATCCATTGCCAAAAAACTGATGGAAATCTGTTCGCAGACTTCGATGGAAACTGCTAAAAAATGTATGGTATCTATCTTGATCATGATTGTGAAGCAGATGAATGAGTCGGGATACAAGTCGGAAACATTATCGAATACTGCTACAACCGGATTCATGACACTGAACTCATTAAATTCGATAGAAGATCTTAACAAGTGGGTTCTTGAGATAATCGAAGAATTCTTTGAATTGATGAGAAAAAGTAAAAATTCTCTTCATTTACTGGTGCAACGTACGCAGAGCGTGGTCAAAAAAAATTACAATATGGATTTGTCGCTGAAAACCATAGCCCTTGATTTTAAGGTAAGTCCTGCCTATCTCGGACAGCTTTTTAAAGAAGAAACGGGCAAGTATTTTAATGACTACCTGACAGATACGAGACTCCAGGCATCTAGAATACTGCTGCTCGAAACGGATTTAAAGATACGGGAAATTATCTGCCGTATCGGAATATCGAATCAAAGCTATTACAATCGGATTTTCAAAAAAGCATATGGGATATCACCACTTGATTTTAAATATAAGGGAAAGAATAATAGCGAAGCATAAAGTAAGAACATTATCACAAAACTGGTAACATGAAATTTAATAGTTAGCTGCAGACAATTGTTATCGTCTGCAGCTTTTTTATTACGGCTTTAGCCGGTTGAGCTTAGCGAGTTTCTCAACAGAGAAATGAGCTATGCGAAACATAAATCCACCTGCTATGCGGGTGGTGGGCCATTTGC
>JBASOB010000603.1:0-2200 GCA_049657865.1 Mobilitalea sp. | reverse complement strand
CTCTACCTGGGGATAACGCAGACGATATTCTTTAAACAGCTTTGGAAGCCTTGTTACACATAGGGATTCTACAGCACCAATGACTAAGGTTCCTGTAGGTTTATTTGAACTTCCAGCTATATTTTTTGCATCAATTGACAACTTTAACATTTCTTTTGCGATTGGTAATAAACTTTTTCCTTCTGACGTCAGGGAAATAGTATGCCCCAATCGTTCGAATAACCTCACATTTAACTCCTGTTCCAGTATCTGAATTTGTGAAGTTATAGAAGATTGGGCATACTGCAATTCCTGTGCTGCTTTTGAAAAACTTTTTAGCTTTGCAATAGTGATAAAGGTATTTAATTGTCTTAATTCCATCAGGCACACTCCATATCGATTTTATCGAATGATTATATTGATATTATCAATTTTACTATGTATTAATCCTATGATAACATACTAAATAATAGTTTGCACAATAAAGATGACAAGTCTTTAAAAAGAACTTTAAATGGTAAATATTGACGAAGAAACGGAGATTATTATGGATGAGATGAAGGTTATTATGAATGAATTTGAGAAAAACAATCAGGAATTACAGGATTTAATAAAGGAATGGGAGCCCAAGCTCTTAATGCTTCCAAAAGATATTATCAGTCAGAGAAAAAATGTCCAGAATAGAACAATCAAGCAAATTGTGGGGCATATGGTTGATTCAGCTTCCAATAATACACACAGAATAATTCATCTGCAATATCAATCAAGTCCTCTGATATTCCCTGACTATGCTAATCTTGGTAATAATGACAGATGGATTGCCTTGCAAAATTATCAGAGCGAAGACTGGGAAAATCTAGTGCAATTATGGAAATATACAAATCTTCATATTATTCATGTAATAAACAATGTTACTATGGATAAACTGGAAAATGAATGGATCAGTGCTTTGAACCAGCATGTCTCCCTCAGAACAATGATTGTCGATTATTTAAAACATATCCATCTTCATTTGGCTGAAATTGAAGATCTTATGTAGAAAAAAAGTTCTTTTTTTTACGAATTTCATTTTTCCATTTATAGCAATCATTCAGGTGCAAGGTCTGGTGTCTCGTTAGTGGCATTAATACTATTCCAGCTATGTCCTTTTTTGACCAGAAATCTAGTAGCCAAAGAGAATCTGCCTCTTTCGTCACACCGCCTTCCTGTAATATCCTTGCAATGCCCTCAGGCATTACGCCTTGTTTCATCATCTTTGGACTTAAGTTCTGAATAATCTCCCGGCTTCTTATTCCCACTGCATCTCTGTATTTTAATAACTCTTCTGTACAAATTTGCTTACTAAACTCCATAATTTCACGATCATTCATAGCATTTCCCGTGTCTGAAATAGAGATGTTCATCTGTTGTTTCCATTTCTCATTAAAAATCTGGGCATCGTTTTTCACCAGGATATTCATGGTCAGATCTTCTATTCTTGCAATATGCCAGATTGCCCATGCTATGGTTTCGTCCTTAGAAGTTGGCATAATAGCAAATTCATTCTCTTGTAAATCTTCCAACAACAGATCAACTGCATTTTTCTCTGATTTACTAACTTTGGAGGTGTGCAGTTCCTTGTGTAGATCCAGAATCATTTCGCTTACGACGGGAAAAAGATCTTCTTTCTTGATTATTTTATTCAATTTTTTGTGACGATTGCTCCAATCGGATGTTACAATCTGCATCTTTCACTAACCTCCTAGTCTCTATCAGCAGTCTTTATCAGCATACCCAGCTGATCTTTGCAGGATTTTGCTCATTCTCTACGGAAACCAGTCGTAGCTTTTCAAGCATGCGACCACACTCCAAAGCCGCATATTCTTCTAAGTGTTCCCAGGAAGCATTTATTCCAAGTGCATCGTAGGCAACTGCTCTTCTGCATAATCAATAGCCCAATTCGCAAGTGTGATCTTACTCTGTGTTTCTATTAATTTTACAAGTGCCTGTATGCAAGGTGCTTCCCAGTCACTTAACATTTTTCGTGCTTTTGCCATTTGAGCTCCCTTCATTACCTCAACAACATTGATTTGCTACCTCTGTAACTACTTATTACTACACGTGTAACTACACAATCTCCATCATTATGCTTCATTTTCCTGGGCACATAGACAAAAAGGATGTCCGCAAGGGTCAAGCATTGTAATCCATTCATCCCCTCCAAATTGTAACAGGGTTCTTG
>JBASOB010000602.1:0-2490 GCA_049657865.1 Mobilitalea sp. | reverse complement strand
GGCATATACTTTTTCTAGGGTTTCTCTACCCATATCGTTATATCCGTAACCAGTAGTTGCTGCAAAATGGATATCGCTCAACCGATTATCCTGCATGGCTTTCACTACTTTTAATTGATTGAATTCCGCGATTTTATCAATTTCATAAAAACGTTGCATTAAATCCTTCTCTATTTGGGAACAATAATCAAGAACTTTTTGATCAATTCCACTCTCTTGATATGCTTTGTTTAATTCGTTATTTAGCAATGATGGATCCTCCTTTTAGAACAATGATAGGTAAAAAATCAATTTAGTTTACATAATAATATTATGTAGTATACTTGTGTTGCGTAAAAACCAATTGAAAGATATTAAAATAAATACAATTGAATTGCATGATGTTGAAAAAATTAAAATAAAATAAAGCATGATTAAATTATATGTAATTTAATCATTTATAATATAAATCAGATCGAGTTAGAATATATTATTAATCGAACTGATTAAAATCAATTTCCATTATATTATGTGATTCGCTTTTAACTTCTGTAGTATATGTTCCAGCAGATCTTCGTCAGAAATGAAATCATCTTTATTTACCCAGATTACTTCTTTCTCACGTTTGAACCAGGTAATCTGACGCTTCGCAAAATGTCTGGTATCTCTTTTTAAAATTTCTACTGCTTCTTCAAACGTAACTTCACCTTCTAAATAAGCTAATAATTCTTTATAGCCAAGCCCCTGCATTGATACGAGGTCTCGAGTGTAACCTAAAGTTGCCAAACCTTTTACTTCTTCTAGAAGACCATCTTCTATCATCAGATCAACACGTTGATTTATGGTTTCATATAATTTGGCACGGTCTTTATTTAGCACGAAATAACAGAATTGATAAGGTGATTCTTTGCATCGCTGCAGTTCATTATGTTCGGAAATCTTATCACCAGTGAGCCTGGCGAATTCTAAAGCCCTGATTACCCGCTTACTATTGTTAGGATGGATGGAATCTGCACTGGCTGGATCCACCCTAAGCAGCATTTCATGTAGATAATCAGCACCGAATTCTGTTAGCAGTTCCTCTAATTCTGTCCGGTAAGTAGTATCGGAATTATTTTCCGTGAAGTCAATATCATAGAGGACGGCTTGAATATAGAAGCCGGTTCCTCCAACTAAAATCGGTATTTTGTTCTTTTGATAGATTTGTTCCATATAGGTTTTCGTTAACTTTTGAAATTTCACTACATTAAATTCTTCATTTGGTTCCAATTCATCAATCAAATAATGAGGAACATCCTGCATCTGTTCGTGCGTGATTTTTGCAGTTCCAATGTCCATATGTTTATATACCTGCATGGAATCTGCAGAAATAATCTCTCCATCTATCGCTTTCGCCAGTGCAATGGAAAGGGCTGATTTGCCGACTGAAGTAGGTCCAGTCAATATGATTAATGGTTTCTTTGTCATAGGAATCCTTTCTATATAACTCTTTTAAATTTACGCTCTAATTCATACTGGCTCATGGAGATGATGACAGGTCTTCCATGAGGACAGTGATAAGGATTCTCTAAGGTAAGAAGTTCATTTATTAAAGTCTGAGCCTCTTCTACGGAGAAGGTATGATTTGCTTTCACTGCTGCTTTGCAGGATAACGAAGCAACACGTTCTAAAATAGAGACAGAGCTAGAGGCGTTACCTGTAAAATCATCCGTCAGGTTATCGATGAATTCCAATAAGAGTTCTTTCTCTGAAATACTGTATAAATCAGCAGGTACAGCTCTTACAGAATATTCATGACCACCGAAATGTTCAAATTCATAACCCAGACTGTTTAGCACTTCTTCCTGCTTCTTCAGAATTTCCTGTTCACGAAGTGTTAAGGTGAGAACAATCGGAGGAAGCAGTTGCTGAGATACAAAAGTTTTGTTTTTGGAAGCAGACATGATTCTCTCATATAATACTTTCTCATGAGCAGCATGCTGATCGATGATATAAAGTTCTTTTCGGTATTCTACCAGCCAGTAGGTAGAAAATACCTGACCGATAATCCGATGTTCCTCTTGTGCCCTCTTCGATAAAAAAGGTGCCTCCGCTGTAGAATCTGAAACATCAAATAAATTCATCTGTTTTGAGGAGATGGACTTTGGCTCCTGATGTAAAGCGGATTCTGATAAAATATTTAATTCGGAATTATTTTTCTTCTCATATAGTATTTGTTCCCTTAAGATTGGATCAATATTTTGATCTTTTGTATTTGAAGAGATAATCTGTTCCTTTAAGATTGAATCAATATTTTGATCTTTTGAAATTGAAGAGACAATCTGTTCCTTTAAGGTTGAATCAATATTTTGATCTTTTGAAATTGAAGAGATAATCTGTTCCTTTAAGGTTGAATCAATATTTAGATCTTTTGAAATTGAAGAGACAATCTGTTCCTTTAAGGTTGAATCAATATTTAGATCTTTTGAAATTGAAGAGACAATCTGTTCCTTTGAGGTTGGATTAATATAG
>JBASOB010000601.1:0-38563 GCA_049657865.1 Mobilitalea sp. | reverse complement strand
TCCATATTGTTTATAGTTATTTCATAATCTTCATAGCTTTTCGGGATTTCATTTTCATTCTTCAACTTAATCTCTAATGTTCGATGTACTTTAGCCGAAGAATATTGTCCTGTAGGTGAATTGTGCTTCCACCAATATACTTTTCGAACTTCCATACTTCCGTCTGGTCTTGCAGATGAACTATCATTCTCAAATAAGGAAATTAGAGCCTTTTTAATCATCTCCGCATCTTCTTCACTAAATCCTGTCTTATCAGCCAACTGACGGTTAATGCTGCCTTTAATTAAATACATTCCAAAATCCACTCTATGTTTCATCCCCATTGTATCTGAAGATTTTCCATCTTTTGTCTCGCTGTTAACACTTTTTGTAATTTGAATACTTGTAATATCTACCGGAGATACACTCACTGCCGGATGTATTGACACAGGGCCTCTTACCCCTACTGATACGCTATTATCTTTAAATGCAAATACTTGTCCGAAACTTCTTACATCAATCCACCTTTCACAGGCGATTTTTGCATATTCATCCTTGTTCTTATCCTTTGTCGCTTTATTCAGTGCTTCACATCCTTTGGCGCGATCGCTTAAGCTCTGAAATCCATCCAGACATCTTTCATCTGATTGAACAAAAATATCCTGCTTTGCATCTTGAAGTCGGTTTCTGATTTTTCTCTTGATACATACATCTGAAATTTCCCCAAAGCCCTCGTAATTTTCACGTGGTCTATTGCCATTAAGAGGATCACCATTGGGGTTTGCATTTCTTGCTGTGACAATTACCGCAAAATCAATTTTGTTTTCAAATTTACTCATTTTATTTTTCCTCCTCATTTATAGTTTCAACCGATTTATTATAAAATGCTTTTGCCTGGCAATGGAACCCTAATAAATATAATCCATCAAGTGGTGTATTATTGGTATAGTCGCATATATCCATCATGTTATGTATTTCATCTAACAAATGTTCATATTTGATTCCTTGTTCTGCACTTTTCAACTTATTAAAGTATGGCCTTATATTGTTTTCAATAATCGACCAGGTTGTATAGGGACGATTTTTAAATTGCTGCATATAGCGTTTCGCATTTGTAATTCGTTTTTCTCCCCTGTCATAAGTTAAATATTCCACTCGATCTGCAACCGCAAGTAATCTCCCATATAAATAACTCCTATCCTTTTCCTCTTCGTTTAATGCCATCTCCCAATCCTCCACCATATAGTTTTTTTGTTTCTTTACCATTGCACATGTGACAGTAAGATACTTACTCCAATTATGCGGTTCCATAGCTGTAGGTCTGGAGATATTGTTTATCGCTGCTCTTACAATATCTCTTGGAATATCTCGTTTATCTAGAATGCATGGTAACAGCCTCTCCATTGTTGATTTCATCAATTCATCTTTCACTGATAAAAGTCCTTTTTGCTCAATTCCAAATGCTGCTCGGACAATATCCTCCGTTCTTGGTGCACCAATATAACTTCCCTTTGTTTTATTATCCTCTTTCCAGTATTCATGCTCCCACATACAGGTTTCATGCCAATACTTAAGACGTTCAAGAAAATCCGAACCGTTTAGAACATGATAATACTTTACTGACAATCTGCCGGGCGTTGCTGCATCTAATGAGATTACATGTATCGTTGCCTTGGTATCCAATTGATTCTTGTAACCTTCAATCGCACGATTCAATTGTAAGGAGCAGTTGTATCCAATGTCAGAATCCATCTCAAACATGTTTTCTTTCATTAACATCTCTCTTGTACCATCGAATAATTCCGGTAATTTTTTATCATTCTTTTCCCATGCAACTAAACACATCCCATGATATGTATAACCCTGCCTATTAATTAACCATCTTAAAGTATTATGCGCTTTTTGCGATACCACATATCCAACTGAAAAAGCTTGTTCTTTGTTTGCAAAACGTCCACGGTAAATGAATCCACCTTCATCATTGGCAGATATTAATTTTGCCTGAAGTGCAGCTTTCCATATCTTTGCCGGATGTTTGTAGGAACAGGTCTCCATCTTTCCGCTTACATAGCACAAATCAGTTCCTTCCTGATTTGATTGAATATAGTCTATAAAGCTCTGATAGATTTCTTTATTTTTCCATACTGCTCCTTCCTCTGAAAGATCAAAATCGCTGATTCGAAATCGCACAAACCAATCTGTTGCAGCGATATTTTGGATTTTTTTAGAAGTATCAATATGATTATCTATATCTAAGGAAAGCAGGCCACATGATATTAAATCCGATATCACCTTCTCTTTGTGTAAATATTTCATTACAATATTTACATTATTATTCTGATATTCTGAACTACACCATTTCTCAAGATTACTGATATATGCCAAAAAGTAATTCTTGATATCTTCTTTATCAGAGTAAATATTATAATCACCTGCGATGTAAAACAATTTATCGCATAACGGATGTGGATTTATTCCGTTCCCCCTCGATCCTGAATCTTCCGTAACAGGAATAATCGTTATCGCATCTGCTTTCGGTATTTCTTCTGCTCGAATAAAGTTTCCTTGAAGGTCGATGACGATTTCTACCTGTGCATTTTGCGTAGAGTGAGCAACGGGCAACAGAATTTTATCTAAATTATCCTTTATTCCAACCATGCTACTGCAGTTTTCATAAGTATCATAAAGTTCTTTCATCCATCCCAATTACATCACCTTCTTCCGTAAATTCATCTGCACCAACAAAGTTACCATCTCCAAAAAACTTCACGTTCATCTTCCCTGCATCTCTTACTAGTGTACATTCCTCCGGCCTTATGAATTCTATGATTCCATTTTTCATTATAGGAGTCCAAAATCGTACCGTCATATGCTCTTTTTCCATTTCATCACGAGCTTCATCCGCATAACTAATTCCATGTAACATCAAGCCAAAATTCAATTCATCGATTGTATCATATGCTCCTTCACCGCTTCCGAACTCGCAACCTTCTACATATGCCTGACATTCTCTTGTTCCAAGAAATATATCCCTCCGTCCACCTTTTTCCACCATACGTTTTGCAATATTGTGGTGCTTATTCTCATTTCTGTCTTCCATCAAATTAGGTCTGTTTTCATTCCACTCGAAATGTGCTTTTACTTGATATTCAACATCTTTTAAATACGTATAGATTGACAAAGTATTGCCTCCGGCATAATTAATAGGTCGAATTCCTTGAGACTGCGTTTGAATTGGTTTTATGACTCTGACTCGGTCAATTACCCAGAGAAGTGTTGGCTTCCAATAAATACTCTCTACAATTCCCTTCAGTGCTTGATATGTGGGTATCTGATAACTGAACTTTTCCCCTCCGACTCTTGTAACCGGATCTGAAAACAATGCATATCTTCCATACACTTTAAATTCAATACTGTTTTCTTTCATCCTTTTCACCTCCTCATATTGATAAAAAATCTATATTTGCGTTCATTGTTACCCCTGTTTCAGTTGAATAGAAACCTTCTACTAATACATAGATATCTGCATTCTTCAACACCTTGACTCCACCACTTTTAAGCAGCTGTTCTAATTCATAGGAATATATATTCACCGTATAGACTTGTATCTTTCTTAGTGCTTGCTTCACCTCATCAAAATTATAATTCCCTTCTAATATTGCTATAAATTCTCTTGCTGCACTATCATATGGTACAATCAAGCTATATGTATGATTAACGATAACCTCAAACTGATCTCCCGCTGTTTTATATGCCTGATGTAAAATCATTGGAGGGTATACCTGCATATCAGTGTAATAAGCTTTCATTCCAGTTTCGTTCAGCGACAGCAAATCCAAAAGATTAGTATTCAATTCTTTGATGCGATAGTTCATTTCACCCTGAATTTCTTTATAGTATTTTTCGTAATACTTCTCTAGTGCAGACGGTGATAACAAATCATTTGAAAAATATTCCGGATCACTCTTATATTTATTAAGAATTTGATTTGTAACATTTTGCGCTGTTTTAATCTCCGGTAATTTGCTCAAATCTTCTTCACATGAATTGATAATAAAGACTTTTCCCATTTTATTTTGCCCATTACGATTGCATCTTCCCGCTGCCTGCGCAATATTATCAAGACCGGATAAGGAACGGATAACGCATTCAAATGAAATGTCGACACCCGCTTCAATCAAGCTTGTGCTTATACATATGATTTTTTCTTTACCCAGCTTACTTCTAATTTCGTTCAATATATTTAATCGATGACTGGGACACATATGTGTTGTTAATAGAACTAGTCTTATCTCATTTGTAAGAAACCTCTCTTCTATTTTTGTATTAACTGCTGTAAACAAATTTTCAACTGCTTTTTTCGTATTCATTATGGTAAGCACGTTGTCTGAAGTTTCCATAATCTCCATCATGAAATCAGATAGTTTTTCGGCATCATACCTCTCAAGTATTGTTTTATCAATTACTTGAACCCGCTTAAATTTTTCATATAATTGATCTACATCTTGAACAATACAGGATGGTTCTCCAAGTAATACTTTGTACTGTGCTTGCCGATCAAGCAGTGGTTGAGTTGCCGAACATAGTATTACTGTTGCTCCACATATACGGGATAAGAAATTAACTGTAAGGTTAAATATGTGAATACATTTTGCAGGAATACTTTGAATTTCATCAAAGATTATGATTGAATTTGACAAATTATGCATTCGCCGAATGCATTGTGTTCTTCCATCAAAAAGTGTATTCAACATCTGCACCATTGTGGTTAATATCAATGGTGAATCCCAGTTTTCGGTCAACTGTTTCCATATATTCAGCTCTTCCTCTTCATTCAATTCATTAATAACATTAGAATAGTGTTCAAGGATAACATCTTCACGGTGTAGTATCTTCTTAATTACATCTGCATTCTGATCCAGAATACTCATATATGGTGCGACATATATGATGCGATCCTTATCGTATTGTTTCGCATGCGCTAAAGCATATCTTAAAGAAGCCAATGTTTTACCACCACCAGTAGGCACCATAAGCTTATATACACTTCCATTTTTCCTAGCAAACTCAAAGCACTCCTCAGATATCTCACCACGAAGCAAAGATATCTTATCCGTCTTAGTGAATTTCTTAAGTTCCTCTTCTAACGTATTATGCAATTCCTCCCATAGGTTTTTATATCTATCTTTATTACCGTCCAGTTCTCTATTTCCACAAAATATTGCAGTATCTAAACGGTCAGCATCAATTAATACCGATAATAAAGTCCTCTGAAGACAGGATATATAAAAGTGCATTGCTATATTAATTTCTTTCCCATCTGTATATAATCTCACCATATTATGGCAGGTTTCAAATACCTCCCTTATTTCATCAACCGCTTTTTCAAACAACGGATCAAGTTCCTCCAGTGGTAAGTCAAATTCCCGAAAATGTCCTTCTGCTTCCTCATACATAATTTCATTTTTTTTCTGGATTTTGATATTAAATATATCCTTTCCTCCAGGACTCATAATGTCATATAATCCATGATGCGAAAATATTGCTTCTGCTATGAGCTGTGCTGTGAGCTTATGCATCTCATCACCCTTATAATATCTTTCTGTTATAAAGATTGCTCCAGCGCTAGAATGATTAACTTCTCCTCTTTTCACAGAGTTCTTATCCGCTACTGCTTTTTTGATATAGTCTTCAAATTTCTTTGTTGATTTACCAAAATCATGCAGGATTCCAAGAATATATAATGTATTTTCAAGATGTATTGTTTCGCCAAAAGCACCAGCAATCTTCGCCGTTTCTCTACAGTGATCCACAACGCTTTGTTCTTCTCCAGTAATGCTATTAATATGTGCTATCATTCATTTACCTCCATAAGATGTTTCCTATGTCTCCAAATATCAGCTTATCATATGTCTATTCCATCTCGTGTCAAAATTTTAATTTTTTTCTATTGTTTTACATGTAATAATTATACTTCTTTTTTCAGGATTTACAATTGAATTACCTAATATATCCATTTTTATCCCCAAAAAAAGCCACCTCTCGGTAGCTCAATATATTATTATTTTTTATCGAACTTCGCAGTACGCTACCTACATCCGCTTAATAAAATCAGCAAAGGACGGTAGGGAGGAACCCTTCGGTATGATACTGCCCTTATGGCGCATCATATTGAACTTGAGTATTTTCTTATGGGATTTTCATATGGTAAAGAACTGAAAAGCTCAGTGTCTGACGAACGTAGTGAGGAGTTTGAGCTTTTCAGTTCTGTTCTTCCATATGAAAACCCCATTAGAAAATCCAAGTGAAATATTCTAAGCCAGAAGGGCAGTATCATACTGGAGGGTTCCTCCCTGCTCCTCTGCTGATTTTATTAGGCTTCACAGGCTTACCTCTGCGAAGCCCTTCTCAAGTAAAAGGGCACAAAAAAAGCAGCTCCGCTGCCTTTTTGTCACTTATTGTTATTCTATTGTTCTTCTTCTTCAGCTGCTGAATCATCTGTCTCCAAAGCTGCGATTTCGTACTTTTCAAGTATGATTTTCTGGATTTTATCTCTAGTATCCGAATTGATTGGATGCGCAATGTCTCGATATTCTCCGTCTCCAGCTTTTCTACTAGGCATTGCGATGAATAAACCTTTATCGCCTTCAATTACTTTGATATCATGAACTACAAATTCATTATCAAGTGTAATAGATACGACTGCCTTCATCTTTCCTTCTTTGCTCACCTTTCGTACGCGTACGTCAGTTATTTGCATTGCATGGTCCCCCTTTTGTCGATTGTTTTGTTAGTTAATCAGAAAAGTATCGTTTAACTTCTGTTAATTTGACTTTTCCCCGTCACTAATTATCCATGTTTTTCCTCCATTTCATTGAATTTATCTTCAATGATAGGTAGTTGTAAACATTATATCATGTTTATTTGCAAATGTGAATATTATTTATAAATATATTCCAAAATATGCAACATTTTTGCTATTATATATAATTTTGCGACATTTTTCTTCCTATTTATACTATTTTTTCACAATTATAAAAAGTTTATCTACTTATATAAAGCAATTCCAATAAATGCAAGTATATCTAGTACTAATGATTAGTCGTATCGGGTTGGATAATTATGCAAGAAGAATTGATTATTGTATTTTAGGGGAAATGCGTTATAATAACATATAGAAAAACATGAAATTAATGAATAATTATAGAATAGGAAGTGCATTATGTACAAAATAGATTTCGACAATCCCTGCCGAATTCACTTTATCGGAATCGGCGGTATCAGCATGAGCGGCTTTGCAGAGTACCTGCACACCCTTGGCTTTAAAGTCAGCGGGTCGGACAGCCAGCATAACAAGATTACAGATCACTTAGAGGAACTTGGCATCGAATTCCATTTAGGTCAGCGGGCAGCCAATATCACGGATGATATCGAGCTTGCAGTTTATACTGCTGCAATTTCAGAAGACAACGAAGAACTGATGGAAGTAATAAGCAGGAAGGTTCCAATGCTCAGCCGTGCTGAGATGATTGGACAGATAATGCTCAACTTTAACGATGCGGTTGCAGTTTCCGGAACTCATGGCAAGACGACAACAACTTCCATGCTCTCTTTGATTTTCATGGAGGGTAAGTTAGATCCTACTATTTCTGTCGGCGGCATCCTTGATGCAATTGGCGGTAATATGCGAATGGGCAAATCCGAGCACTTTATCATAGAAGCTTGTGAATATACCAATACTTTTCTGCAGTTCAATCCAAACCGAGGTATTATTTTAAATATTGATGAGGATCACCTGGATTTCTTTAAAGATCTTGCGGATATCCGTAATTCTTTTCATTTATTTGCAAAACGTCTTCCGAAAGACGGCCAGTTAATCATCAATGGAGAAATTGACCGCTTAGAAGAAATTACTGACGACCTAGACTGCGAAGTCCTTACTTATGGAATCATCGATCCCGCTTATCGCACCACCGATCGTAATTTCGATATCGCTGCCGATAATATCAGTCTCAAGGATTCCTTCATTTCCAGTTACGATTTGTATTTTAAGGGTAAATTCGTTGATAGAATCACTTTAAATGTGGTTGGCCTTCATAACTTGTCCAATTCTCTTCCTGCAATCGGTATTGCTCTTCTTGAAGGCATTGATATTGAATGTGTTAAGACAGCTCTGCTTGCGTTCCGTAACTCCGAACGACGTTTTGAATATAAAGGTGAAATTGCCGGCGTTACTATTGTTGATGACTATGCGCATCATCCGACTGAAGTAACCGCTACACTTATCGCTGCACAAAACTGCCCACACAATGTTTTATGGTGCGTTTTTCAGCCTCATACTTATTCAAGACTCAAACAGCATCTCGTAGAATTTGCCGAATCACTCTGCTTGGCCGACAAAATTGTCCTTGCTGATATCTATGCTTCTCGTGAAAAAAACCCCGGAGATATATCTTCGAAGGATTTGCTGCGAGAGCTTGAGAAATTAGGTAAGGAAGTTTACTATTTTCCATGTTTCGATGAAATTGAAAATTTTCTTTTACAAAATTGTATGAACGGTGACTTGTTGATAACGATGGGTGCCGGAGACATAGTTTCTGTGGGAGAAAATCTTCTAGGTTTGTAGTTATCCACATTATCCACAGTATTATCAACAATTTTACCGTTGTAGTACCGTGGATTATTTTTTGCCTTTTTTTCATTCTACAACAATAGACTTGCCCTGTAACAAATTACTGTTTTACCTATCTTTGTCGCGTTTTTACCATTTTTTGCATGTTTAATCCCCCAATTACATCCACATTATCCACACTATCCACAAAAGTGGAAATCGCTGTAATCACATAAAATAGGCTATTTGCAGAAAGATTTTTCTGTGCTATAATGTTGACGGCATCAAAAATAGTGTCAAGGAATTACAATGGGAGGGACAGATTTATGAATAAGATTTCATTACATGCCGAAGGTATTTCTGACGTAACAATCGTCCCCAATACATTTATTGATCAATTCATGCCCTCTGCTAATGGGTCATATGTAAAGGTATATTTATTTTTACTTCGTTGCTTTACCGGGAATTGTCCAGAAGTATCCATTTCTTCCATTGCCGATCACTTAGATAATACGGAGAAGGACATTACTCGTGCCCTTACTTACTGGGAAAAATTAAATTTGCTCGTTTTGACACGCAATACCCAAAAAGACATTACTGCAATCAACTTGATTGATATAAGTTCTTCTTCAAGTGATAATACCTCACTTATTGATTCAAATTCCGAATCTTATTCAGAATCCGATTTAGATTCCGAACTTGGAGAAGTTGCTGTCAGTATTCATATTGAAGAAAAGCCAGCAGCAAGACAGAGTTATTCTCCGGAGAAAATCACTCAACTGACCAATAACGATGAGATCAAATGGGCGATGCATATTGTAGAAATATACCTGGACCGTCCCTTAAAACCGATGGACCTTCAATTGATTCTGTATCTCTATGAAGAGCTTCATTTTTCAGCAGAATTGATCATGTATTTATATGAGTACTGCGTATCTAAGAACAAGAAGAACGCCTCTTATATCGAAGCGGTTGCCTTAACCTGGGCAGAAGGCGGTATTGATACTGAGGAGAAGGCAAAGGAAGCAACCACTACTTATAACGATCATTTCAATGTCGTAAACAAAGCCTTTGGCTTAAACCGCGCTCCAGGTCAGATTGAGCGCCAATATATTACAAAGTGGGTTGAAGTATTTCACTTTTCTGATGAGATCATTACGGAAGCTTGTAACCGCACTATCTTAAGAACTCAGAAACCTGATTTTAAATATACGGATAAGATTTTAGAAACCTGGTTTAAGAAGGATGCCAAAGATCTTTCTGATGTCACAAGGCTCGATGAAGAGTTCAATAAAGCCAATAAAACTTTTAATACTAATAAGGTAACCTCAATTGTCAAACCTTCTACCAACAAATTTAATCAGTTTCCTCAAAGGACCTATACCGCACAGGATTATGCTGAACTGGAACGAAAGCTTTTAAATAAAGGCTTATAAAAGGAGATCTTAAGTTATGGCATTAAAGAATGACCAGTATAATCAGATTTTACGGGATTATGATAACAAGATGCTGCAGAATAAGCACAATCTAACCCTCCGCGTTCAAGAGGCCTATACACAGATTCCCGAACTCAGAGACCTGGAAGAAGAAATGATTTCTCTGTCTGCACAAAGCGGCAGAATGGCAATTCATGGTGATAACCGCAGTCTGAATGAGTTAAAGGACAAATCCATGGCCTTAAAAATCCGCCAGCTTGAACTTTTAAGCAAGCATGGTCTTCCGGCCGATTATCTGGAGATGCAGTATCATTGTGACAAATGCAAAGATACCGGTTATGCTGGGAATGAAAAATGTAATTGTTTTAAGCAGGCAGTCGCCGATCTCATGTATTCCGGCTCAAATATCAGAGAAATTCTGACCCATGAGAATTTCAGCAAGTTTTCTTTTCATTACTATTCGGATGAAATAATCGACGAATCACTTGGACTTTCACCGCTCTCTAATATGCAGAAAGTAGTTGCCGGGTGTAAGAATTTTATCAAACACTTTAAACAAAACCATGACAATTTATTATTACTGGGAAATACCGGTGTCGGCAAGACTTTTCTTGCGAACTGTATTGCCAAGGAACTTCTCGATCTTGGATTTACTGTAATTTATCTGACTGCGTTTCGATTATTTGATATTCTTGAAAAGAATAAGTTCTCAAAGGATGAAGAAAGTGCACATGCTGCTTCCAATCAATTTGATTATATTCTGGACTGTGATTTATTGATTATTGATGATTTAGGAACCGAGCTGAACAACTCCTTTACGAATTCACAACTGTATCTGATTATCAATGAGCGCTTGCTTCGCCAGAAATCTACTATTATTTCAACCAATTTGTCATTAACGAATATCAATACTATTTATGGCGAACGCGTATTTTCCCGAATTGCCAGCAGTTATTCTGCACAGAGGATTATCGGGGAAGACATTCGTTTGCATAAGGCGGTCAGTAATTATATTTAATATAAATCAAACAAATGGTTCTTGACTTAAACTCAATATAATGTTATAACTTTTAATGGCTTTTGAAACCAATTTATCTATCTTATGGAGGAAAATCTAATGTCAAATCGCGAGAAGATCGTAGAAACTATTCCTGTTGGACCCCTTGGTATTATTGCTTTAGAGAGTAGTCAATCCCTAGGTCAGCACGTGAATGACTATCTTGTAGAATGGCGTAACGAAAGAGAAAGCGAGCATAAAAGTACAATCGCATTTTCTGGTTACCAACGAGATTCTTATTTAATGAAAGCTTGCTGCCCAAGATTCGGTACCGGTGAAGCAAAAGGTCAGATCAAAGAGTCTGTAAGAGGTTCCGACCTATATCTGCTTGTTGATGTTACAAACCATAGTCTGACTTACTCCGTATGCGGGAATACAAACCACATGTCTCCAGACGATCATTATCAGGACTTAAAGAGAATCATTGCTGCAGTCGGCGGAAAAGCCAAGAGAATCACGGTTATCATGCCTTATCTTTATGAAGGCAGACAGCATAGACGTAGTTCCAGAGAATCCCTTGACTGTGCATTAGCACTTCAGGAACTGACTCATATGGGTGTAGACAGTATTATTACCTTTGATGCTCATGATCCTAGAGTCCAGAATGCAATTCCTTTAAAGAGTCTTGAGACAGTTGCTCCAAATTATCAGTTCATCAAGGCAATGCTCAAGAATGTTCCTGATATCAAGTTTGACGGCAAGCATATGATGGTAATCAGCCCGGATGAAGGCGGTATGTCCAGAGCTGTATACTATGCCAATGTCCTTGGTTTAGATATGGGTATGTTCTATAAGAGACGCGATTATACTACTATCGTGAACGGCCGTAATCCTATTATTGCACACGAATTCCTTGGTACCGATATTGAAGGAAAAGATATCTTGATTGTAGATGATATGATCTCCTCCGGTGAGAGCATCTTAGATGTTGCTGCCGAATTAAAAAGAAGAAAAGCCGGTAGAATCTTCGTTGCATCAACCTTTGGTTTATTCACCAACGGTTTGGCTAAATTTGATGAAGCGTATGAGAGTGGATTAATTTATCGTCTCCTCACTACCAATTTAATATATCAACAGCCTGAATTATTTACAAAACCTTATTATATCAGTGTAGATATGAGCAAATACATCGCACTCATCATTGATACCCTTAATCATGATGCTAGTATCAGTGGCCTGCTTAATCCAGTAGAGCGAATTCAGAATATCCTGCGCAGATACAATCAGGAAGTAAAAGGCGACAATTAATTCTTCTTTCCTGTATATTGATTTCATAAAATAATTTAATAGAACCGATAGGCGGTACAATTTTCCTGCTGGACTTAAGCCAGCGCTAAGATGCACTTCCTATCGGTTCTATTTTTGTATGCTGTTATTCTACAACTTCTGGATCTTCTGTAATTGTCTCATCTGTTATAGTCTCATCTATTGCAGTCTCATCTGTTACCGTCTCATCTGTTATTGGCTCTTCTACTACTTGTTCTTCCTCTGTCGGTTCCTCGTCTATGATATCATCTTCCGAATAATTTGCTCCGGAATTACCTTCTTCATAATCGTCCTCCGGATCAGCTACCTCTTCTCCGTCTTGAGCCTCTTCCTCCTCTGATATTGTATCCTCCTCCTGAGTCTCCAAGTCGAGCAGTTCTTCTGCTTCCTGAGCCTCCTGAAGTTCTCTATCTTCTGCCTCCTGTGCTTCTATGGCATCTTGTGCTTCCTGCTCTTTGAGTTCTTCCTCTTTGGCTAACTTATCGGCGCTCGCCTGTGCTTCTTTCAGCGGAGTTCTCCAGTCATACAAAGCAAAAGTATCAGTCATGGAGGAACCATGGATTCCCTCCATGAAATTATGCCATATCGTGCCCGGATAAGAGGCTCCGGTCAAGTCTTTCACTGCCTGTGGCAAATCATATCCCACCCATACGCTACTGGTATAATATGGGGTATATCCAACAAACCAGCCGTCTTTTTTATCATTTGTAGTTCCGGTTTTTCCTGCACTTATTGTATTTGTAAGACCCAATCCCATACCGGTTCCATTTTTGATTACTCCGGTTAATGCTTCCGTCATAATTCTTGCAGCGTTAGTGTCATAGACAGATAGTTCCGCCTTATTTTCACCGACGATTTCCTCGCCCTGCGAATTCATAATTTTAACGATACAGGTGGGTGTTCTATAATATCCATCATTGGCTAAAGCAGCATAGCCTGCTGCAATTTCAAGTGGGCTTACTCCGTTCGTAAAACCTCCCAGTGAAGCGGATGGAACATAGTCCGAAGAAGAAATTTTAGCAAAATTCATCTTAAGCAAATAGGATAGTCCAACTTTAGGTGACAGTTCTTCAAAAAGCTTCCATGCAATCGTATTCTTTGACAGTTCAATGGCTCTTTGAAGTTTTATCTCTCCGAGATAGGATCCGCCCGAATTTTTCGGTCCATCTTCAGTCTTCTCATCTACCACGATACTTTCCGGCGTATAATCTCGTTCAAATGAAGGCGTATATACGATTAATGGTTTAATCGCACTGCCCGGCTGACGGTAGCTTTGATAACCGCGGTTCAAGGTGTAACCATCTAATTCTTGTTCCCGTCCTCCTACGATGGCGACCACTCTTCCGTTGTCATTATCAATACAGACCGCAGCACCCTGCATTTTATAGATGCCCTCGTCATTTACTTTGGTAAAACCAGCTAAGGCATCATCCACCGACTTCTGCAGCAACTCCTGCTTCTTTAAGTCAATGGAAGTATAGATACGATATCCTTTCGTATATAAGTCTTTCTGATAGCTGTAATAAAGTTCATTATATTCTGCCTCATAAGCCTGTTGTTCTTTCTCGCTCTCAAATTGATATCTAAATTCAAAGTTCTGCTCCGCCATTAAAGCTTCGATGGCAGAATGATAGGCATAGGTCTCAACATAATCCTTCTTATCTGACGCTGTCGCAATCAGTGTGATGGTTTCTGCAGTTGCCTCTTTATACTGATCACTGGTAATCTTCCCGTCGTCCAATAGCTGAAGAAGAATACGATCACGGCGATTCACGGTATTATCCATATTCGTGAGTGGATTATAGAGGGTAGGGTTATTCGGAATTGCACAGAGAAATGCGATCTGTGAAAGACTCAACGACTTGATACCTTCTGCAAAATATCCCTGTGCCGCTGCCTGAATTCCATAATGGCCATTTGCAAAATATATTCCATTCAGGTAGTATTCCATAATTTCGCTCTTGTTATACTTCTTCTCAAGTTCCTGAGCCGCGAAGATTTCCTCTATTTTACGTTCATACGTTACTTCATGTGTCAGGAATACATTTCTGGCTAACTGCTGCGTAATCGTGCTTGCACCCTGTGTAATGGATCCTTTATGTTCGATTAAGGCAATCGCAGCTCTAATATTCGCAATATAATCCACTCCATCATGCTCGAGGAATTTACGATCCTCCGATACTACTACCGCATCAATCACGGCCTGCGGGATATCGTTTATTTTAATATAGTAGACATCTTTCTCTGCTTTTAATGTAGATATTAGATTTCCCTGTGTATCATATAGCAGGGTTGTCTGGGAGGATTTAAAAGTTTCTTCGGTGGAGTGATTCACCATCTGTTTGGCTTCCGCCTGAAGACGTAGGATTGTCTTTCCATAAGTATGGTAAAAATAAATCATTCCTATGAGAACAGTCAATAAAATAAGAAGAGACAACAACTGCAGGGCAAGCTTGAATCCTTGTCCTATCCTGTTTTTCCTCTTCTTAATTATGTTTTTGCTGTCTGTATTCTTGCTATCTATATTTTTCCTATTATTAATATTGTTATTACTCACTTTAATCCCTCGCGACCTATACTATTCGATTAATATAATCACTTTCCATTAGATTCAGAGTTCCAGCTGCAATATCCATGAAGTTTTCTCACCTGTTTTCTTGTATCCGGCAAGTCACATTTCATAGCCCTATGATATATTATCGGCAAGATAGGTCCACAAAATGATAGGGTATCTGCAGTTCCTCCAATATTTTCTTCTCTCTCTTATGACAGGTGAATAAAATAATCTGACTTCTCTGTGCTATCTTAGTCAATACCGCTTTGAGTCGTTCCTCATCATATAATGCAAAGGCATCATCTAACAGAAGAGGGACTTCATCTTTCCCCAGCAATAAATCTGCTGCCGCAAGGCGAAGTGCAAAATATATCTGATCAATGGTACCGGCACTAAGGCGATCCATCCACACATAATCACCCATCCAGCCAACCTTGACCTCAAGCTTCTCATCTATTTTAAGATCCGAATATTTTGCACCGGTTATCTCGCTAATTACTTCTGATACAGCATCGTTCAGCTGCTTACCAAAGGTATCATGTATGTCCGTTGAGAGTTCTTGTATAGTGGACAGGGCCAACTTGATTGCTTCGATTTCAATCGAATTCTCCTTAAGTGACTGCTCTGTTTCGTCATAGCGGTCTTTGTTCTTCACGAGTTCTTCTTCATTGCCCTCCATTGAGGATATCTCCCACCTCAACTTCTCAATACGCAAATTACAAGCTTCTAGCTGATGATTTCCATTAAGCAGTCGGTCTGCAGACTCCTTTTTTCTTCTGCCGATTTCTTCCTGCAAATTATGTACTGAGATTTCCGACAATTCTTCTATTTTCATAAAATGCTGCATATATTTCATGATGACATCATACAAGATATCCCGGTTATCTTCTAATTCTACTCTTCGCTTGTCAATATCTTTTATCTGCTCTTTCACATGTTCCAGTTGATAGAAGTTTTTTTGAAGTTCCTCCTGCTTCGCAATAAGATCTTCGATTCTTATAACATAATTTTTCTGCATAATGACATTCAAACTGTTTTGCAGATCAGCTCTCCTGCATTGAAGATTCATTTCCTTCTCTTCATGAATTTCCTGTTTATTCACGTTATCTTTACAGGCAAACAGATAGAAAACAACCCCGATCAGCAGGCATACTGCCGCAGTCAGAACTCCGATAATTTCAAATTCCGTCATTATCATTATGATGATAGCAATCATAACTGCCGGTAGAATACAGAGGAAGCTGTTCCTCGTTTTCTCGTGGACTAGTGCCGCTTTCTCCATTCGAAGATCCACAATCGTTCGTTCCTGCCTTGATAACTCCTCACTGATTCGTCTTGCCTCTATCATGTCTTCTTTTATACTCTCGATTAAATATTGATCTGCCTGACCATTAGAAACCTTTATTTCAAGTTCCTTCTGCTGGGTTTCAAGTGAAGTGCTTTGCTTCGTAAGTTCCAGGTAGGAATTGTATTTTTCCAAAATCGCAGGAAATTGCTCCATTTTTCTGGTTTCTTCCTCGTCAAAAGCAGCAGTGAAGGCATCTTTTTGTTGTTTCAAGGTCTGCTCCTCTGACTGTACTTCTCTAAGTTGAAGAGCCAATTGATCAATTCTCTCTTCTCTTGCCAGCCCTTCTTCAATTTCTGTCTGCAGTACTCGTAAAGCTTGGGGTGTTTGTGACGCCTCCAAAGCTTTTCTCTGATCATTTAAGGAGGCTGTAGCTTTTGCTACATTAACTTCCTTGCTTTTTGTAATTGATAAATTGGTAATATAATTACGCACCTGGGCTGCGAGCTCTGTGTCCGTCTGAGCCTTTAACTGTTCGATGCTGATTGTATTCTTAAATGTCGATTCAGAATATCCAGGAAGCAGTTCGCTGATTAATCCATCCTTTAATTTCACTTCACGTCCGGTTGCAAGGTCAGTAACCATAAAGTTTTTATCATTGGCATGGAAACTTCTCTGAAGACGGTATTCCTTCCCTTCAATTTTGATATCCATGCTTCCGTTATAAGCACCCGGATTATCCCATGGCAAGTAGCGGGTATACGTATCATCTTTCGAAGCAGCGCCTCTTCCCCTCATACGCTCAATTCCGAACAGCATTCCCTTGAGGAAGGTATGAATGGTGGATTTTCCCGCCTCATTTTCCCCGTAAATAACGTTAATACCGGGATGCAGTTCTATCTCTTTATTATGAAAGCGTCCGAAATAATTTAATTTAAGCCTTGTCAACAGCATGAATCGTACCAAACCTTTCTTAATGTTTGCTTCTACCCCTTACCCCTTTGCTCCAAGCAATGCTTCCATTCCATAATAGAGCGCCTTTTTTGCCACTTCATCCTGGTTTGGGTTCTCTCGGATTTTCTGTATGAATAATCCGATCATGTTGTCAGAATTCTCTCGGCTCAGTACATCAAAATCATAATCCGGAACTGATTGATCTTCAACTTCCATTACATTTCCACATGTTTTAAGCATTTCTTTATCAAAATGTATCGTCTCATCTCTTACCCCTGTGATTCGGAAGGAATAAATATGCTGCTCGCCTTCTGACTTTATTAATTCGCTTGCCAAGTCTCGTAACGATCCATTGGTAGTTGTCTGGTCCACCGAAATATTTATTCTCTTATACTCCCTGATCGAGCTTGGAACAAAACGAATCTGTGTTGTATTCTTACCCTTGTCCCCCGTTACAACCTCTCCCATAATAAACCCATGCTCCCCAGTCTCATTCTTATCGAGTGGTTCAATTGATCCGGAATATGCCATCTTATTGCTAATCAGCTCCGGCTTATGGATATGACCAAGGGCAATGTAGTCGAATCCGGAATCCTGCAGTTTTTTACGGTTAAGCGGAATATCTTTTTCATCTCCGCCATGCGCCAGAAGAATCTGAATGTTGTTCTTCGCTTCCGGCTTTACATTATCATACAAGGCTTCTGCTATGTCTCTGGTACGATAACTGAAACCAGAGACCTCGATTTGCAGTTCAGGGAAGGCAACCGACTCTAGTTTATCACTCAGAAACATATGAACTTTCTTATCCCATTCAAATCCTTCGTAATGAGACCTACTTCCTATAAAATCATGATTTCCCGCCATCAGGACAACCTGTGCTGTTTCTAATTTGCTGAATAAGTAATTCACTTCTTTTAATTCCCGAACCAGTGCCTGGCGGTGAAACAAATCTCCTGCAATGAGAAGAAGATCCACTTTCTCTTCATTACAGACCTCGATGATATGTGCAAAGCTGTTCCAAATTTCTTTCTCTCTGTTCCTGCCCCAGGGCAGATTAGAATCCGGAATCGCACCAAGATGCACATCCGCAATATGTATAAACTTCATAGGCTCCTCCTCAACATCAGTCATTTTTCTTCCCTAACTATAAATTAAAATAGATTTCCTATTATATGACATATCTCTTATTTTCGGATTATATCACTCAAATGTGTCATTTTATGTCCAACTATTTGATTTTTCTCTGTCGTTCTCCATCACTTCTATATCTTCTTGGGGGGACTAAAGACCCTTTAGAATTATTGTATTATCTGAACTTACAGAATTTCTATACCCATCATTAGTGATACCTTATAATGTAAACCTTTTCTCTATAATTACAGGGCTCTCTTAATTTACATCTCTTCTTTATGATCACAGGGAGATCTTTCTTAATTTTCGCCTATTCTCTATTATTACAGCCAACTCCAAATTTACATCCTGTCTCTATAATTTTCTTGCTTTTTATACAGCTACCGAGTATACTTTTACTAATTTTAACAACATCTACTATCACAATTCATCCCCTATGGAACTCATTGACAGCATCTTAGAGAAAGAAAAATCATATGCTTATACCAAATAGAAATCTTGGTATAAGCATATGATATGAGGTATGATATTATGAAAACTATTGAAACTGAACGTCTTATCTTAAGACCTTTTGAACAACGTGATCTAACAGAATTCTACGAGAATTCAAGAACTCCCAATGTTGGTCCAGGTGCCGGCTGGGAGCCACACAAAAGCATCGAAGATTCACAGGTTATTCTTGATAAATTTCTTGAGAGTGAGGAGGTATGGGCATTAGTCCGTGCAGAAGATAATCGTCTCATCGGTTCTGTCGGTCTCCATAAGGATCCGATTCGATCTGCTGATGATATCCGAATGCTTGGATATGTTCTGGCAGAAGATTGCTGGGGAAAAGGTTATATGACCGAAGCAGCTAAAGCAGCTCTTGGGTATGCATTTACAGAATTAATGGTTCCCTTTGTTACAATTCACCACTATTCTTTTAATCTCAGGTCCAAAAGGGTAATTGACAAATGCGGTTTTACTTATGAAGGAACCCTGCGTCATGCTTCTAAAATATATGATGGTTCCATATATGATTTAGCTTGTTATTCCATGTCAAAGGAAGAGTGGCAAATCATCAATTCTTGATTATGACTACAGCCGAATGACCTGCATAGATCGCAACCTCAACCTACTGCATAATTTCAACCGCCACAAGACTATCTATCGTTCCTTTATAAGTTACCTTTAGAATACTTCCTTTCACGATATCCGAAATGGCAGCCGTACTGCCGGATATTCCAGGTGTTACTTTTGCAGAACTATTACTTGTTGAGGTACTGTCATCCGGTTTCTCATTTCCTGCATCGGCATTCCGTTTCGTCAAAATTCCCGAGTCAGAAATATTGATCGTGATGCTCTTTCCGGTCAGTGTTAAAAATTCTCCCGCATCCCCTAGTGCTCCACTTGGTTTTGTTTCACTTGGTGCTCCCGTAGGCTTCGCTTCGCTTGGTGTTCCAGTTGGTTTTGCTTCATCTGGCGTTCCAGTCGGTTTTGTTCCACTTGGTGTATTCATAGTCCCAAGTGCAATGGTTACCTTTGTTCCGTTAACTGCTGTTACCTTCCCATAGACTGTTGTCTGAGTTTCCTTAGCTGCTTTTACTGTTACTTTACAGGTATATTTTTCAGAATTAACGGTAGCTGTAATTGTTGTTGTACCTGCTTTTTTCGCTGTAACTTTTCCTTTCGCTGATACTGTTGCAACTGATTTTTTGCTGGAAGTCCAAGATATTGTATCCGTAGTTCCTGTAATTCGCAAAGTAGCTGTTTTTCCAACATATATTGTTACCTTCGACTTATCGATTGCTGTTGTTGCTGCTTTCACCGTAGTAGTATTACTGAATGCCGGCGTTATAATAGCTACTAACGATAAAATTAATACGAAGCTTATCACTGCACTAATTCGTTCCAGTTTTCTCACTTTTATTCTCCTTATGCAAATGTTTACCTTTGATTAATCATTCCTATGTATTTCGTGGATTTAGGAATTTATGAATTAGCATTACTGCAGTTGCTCTGGTTTTTCCACGGCATAGTCTGCATAATCAGTTACCGCATTTGCTCCGGATAAGTCAACAGTATCAGAATACTGCCCTACGGTAACCGTAATATCTCCAGCTCCCTGCAAGTATACCGTACCATCTGTTCCAACAATGCTAACTGTTTTTCCGGATTCATCCACGATAGTTCCTTCACTGTACAGGTTGCTTACTGTGCTGTCTCCTGTTACTACCCATTTAGAATCACTGTCGATATAGAGACTTGCGTATCCGTCTCCACCGTTCCCTGCATATGTTTCGTCATTTACAAACGCACCTGTAAGAGTACTTCCTGCCATCAGATAGAAGTCCAGGTTGCTGATAGAATCCCAGATCACATCGCCTACCATTTCCTGGCTGTCAGCGGTAAATACACAATCGGATCCGTTGCTTCCACTACTACCCCAGCCCCTAGTATTGGTATTTCCCGTACACATCAGAAGAAAATCATTGCTGTCAGAAGTAGTAATTTCCACGTCCTTCAGTGTAATCGTACATTCTGTATTAGTGGTATAGAATAATCCACCATTTTCGCTGGTAATGGAACCTCCTGTCATTTCAAAATTAGAATTTCCGACTTCTGAGTCTCCGGACATGCTTTGGTATAGGATGATGTTCCAAATGCAGTCATTCTGTTCATTTACAGGCATGTTACCGGTAAGGTTGGAATTGTATAATCGCAAGGAATTAAAGCCTTCGATACAAACTGCTTCTGATCCGGTTGCTGTCAGCTCTGCCTCATTAATTGTGATATCTGCGGTCGAGTATACGACAGGAGATCCAACTCCGTTTGAGGTGTAACTTCCACCATCGATAACCATCGTTCCGCTTCCTCTGTCACTGCGGATTGCCGCTGAGGATTCTCCATCCGTTTCCGCTGTCAGATTCCATGCATACAGCGTTCCACCTCCTGCCACATGAATTCCTCCTGAAGTACCTTGCAAAGTATTGATAACGGAGTCTGCGAGGTAGGCAATTCCATCTCCATAAGCAAAGACTCCCGCACCCCCAGCTGCATCCGTTGTAAAAGTCCCTGCCTTAATATAGGCGGTTCCATCGGTGACTAGCAGTCCGGCACCAACTCCGTAAAAACTGGAATTATCACCACCTGTACTGTCCTCTGAAGTTCTCTCTAAGATGATATCCTTCAGCACCACGCTAGCACCTTCTTGTACCAGGATGGCATTTTCATCTGTTCCCACAGAAGTAAATGTCCCTCCATCAACGGTTGCATCTTCTGTATAAGTAGTCACTGCCTCATAACTGTCTACACCCGAGGACTGACTTCCAGTTTGTCCCGGTGTCCCAGACTGTGCCATGTCTGCTTGGGAGACTGCATTTAATACGACAACCTTCGAAATGTTTCCTTCTGCATCAAATTCAATACTGAGAATACTTCCGTCCTGAATATCCGCTAAAGTCCCCTGTTCCTCTGCGTCTTCCGAAGTCTCCTGTTCCAAATAAATCACAGATTCTTCTGCAATCGTAAAGGTATAAGATTCTTCTCCTGCTGTAAAAATGGAACCTGGCATGGATCCGCCACCAGCTGGAATCTCACCAGACGGTTTATCTCCTGAGGGTGCATCTTCTGATGTAGCGTCTCCAGATGGTGCATCTCCTGATGGTGCGTCTCCTGGTGGTGTCTCTCCACTTCCCATAGAGTCTTCAAAGTTGCTTATTGTTCCTAATGTTACTGTGATTTCACTTCCATTTAATTCTGACACCTGTCCGTTTATTGTCTCTGACAGATACTGCGTACTTGTTTCCGAAACTACGGCTTCCTCTAGCTCTGTATTCTTATTATTGCTGCAACCTGCAAGCATTAAGCTAAAAGCCAATGATGTACTTAATATCACATATTTTCCTAATTTCATACATACCTCCTATTTTTAATTGTGGCAAGAAGAACTTCTCAACTTTAAGTTAAAAGGAAAGGTTCTTATCCCTCTTATTAATTAAATTGTAGTGAATTTATGTAATGAAGTCGTGTTCAAATTATGATTATTTTATGTACTTTCAATTCAGTTTTCAATTCAGCTTGCGTTAAAGTTGTATCAGCTTGAGTTAAAGTTGAATCAGCTCTTGACAACCCATATTTTCATGTTATACTAATGAAGTTGCAAACCCTTATAAACTAAGGCTTGCATTCATCAACTAGCGTCAGTTCGTAACCTTCCTGACGAAGGGATTGTAAATGTCCCTTAGAATAAAACTAAAGGAGAATTTCACATGAATCACAAGAAGACCTTATTTCTAACACAGGCTGCTGTTATTGCGGCCATTTACACAGTACTGGTAATCGTGTTCCAATCGTTTAGTTTTGGACCCGTCCAGTTCAGAATCGCAGAGGCACTTACGATACTGCCTTATTTTACTCCTGCTGCCATCCCTGGCGTAACCATCGGCTGCTTTCTCAGTGCCGTATTATCAGGAGCAGACCTCTTAGACATGGGATTCGGTACCCTAGCAACCTTGATTGCTGCAGTACTATCTTATCTGCTAAGACGTTACAAATATCTTGTCCCTATTCCCCCCATCGTAGTAAACGCTTTAGTAATCCCTTGGGTATTACGTTTCGCTTATGGCGATACCCAGCCGATCTGGCTGATGACTCTTACCGTTGGAGCCGGACAGATTTTGGCTTGTGGAGTCCTAGGTTTAGTCTTACTCTTTTCCTTGGAGAAAGTCCGACACGTTATATTCAAGAACGACTAATTCCATTTATTATGTGCTGAGGGGTTACTAATATTCATAGCTAAGTCCTGATGCATAGCAAAAACAGAGCAAAAAGTACCGGCACTCGAAATCATCATAGAAGAATCCTATTTCAGGAAACTTTGATTGATTTCTAGTGCCGGTAATTTTTTATTAATCACTATAGTACGTTCTCGATCGAAAACCTGTTTCCTACAGTTCGCAGTTATTTACCGTTCTAGGAAATGGTACCACGTCTCTGATGTTACTCATACCGGTAAGGTACATGACGCAGCGTTCAAATCCAAGACCGAAACCTGCATGTCTGGCAGAACCGTATTTTCTAAGGTCAAGATAGAAGCCATAATCTTCCGTATTAAGCTTCAGCTCTTCCATCCTCTGAACTAATTTATCGTAATCGTCTTCTCTCTGACTTCCTCCGATGATCTCACCGATGCCGGGAACTAAGAGATCCATCGCAGCAACCGTTTTGTTGTCTTCGTTCATCTTCATATAGAAAGCTTTGATATCTTTCGGGTAATCCGTCACGAAGAGCGGTTTCTTAAAGACCTGCTCTGTTAAGAAGCGTTCATGCTCCGTCTGAAGGTCACAGCCCCAAGTTACTTTATAATCAAACTTGTCGTTATTCTTCTCTAGAATTTCAATGGCTTCCGTGTAGGTTACATGTCCAAAATCGGAGTTGGCAACGGTTTGAAGTCTCTCAAGAAGACCCTTGTCAACAAACTCGTTGAAGAATTTCATTTCTTCCGGTGCATGCTCTAATACATATTTGATGACATACTTTAACATTCCCTCTGCCATCGCCATATCATCCTTTAAATCAGCAAATGCAATTTCCGGCTCAATCATCCAGAACTCTGCAGCATGACGGGTCGTATTTGAATTTTCTGCACGGAAGGTAGGTCCGAACGTATAGATATTCTTGAAGGCCATTGCATAGGTTTCACCGTTTAACTGTCCGCTTACCGTAAGGTTAGTTTCTTTTCCGAAGAAATCCTTGGATGTATCGATGTTACCCTCCTCCGTTCTCGGAATCGCATCAAGATCCAAAGTGGTTACTCTGAACATTTCGCCTGCACCCTCACAGTCACTGCCTGTGATTAATGGAGTATGTACATACACGAAATCTCTGTCCTGAAAATACTGATGAATTGCATATGCTATCAGGGAACGTACGCGAAATACAGCTTGGAACGTATTCGTTCTTGGCCTAAGATGAGTCATCGTCCTCAAATATTCCAGTGTATGTCTCTTCTTCTGAAGAGGATAATCTGCTGTAGAAGTTCCTTCGACTTCAATCTCCACAGCCTGTATTTCAAAAGGCTGTTTTGCCTCCGGCGTCGCAACTAAGGTACCTGTTACAACAATTGCAGATCCTACGTTCAGTTTAGAAATCGTTGCGAAGTTTTCCATGGTATCATGGTAAACGATCTGTAGCGGCTCAAAATAAGTTCCATCATTTAATACAATAAATCCAAAAGCTTTGGAATCTCTGACACTTCTGATCCATCCGCCAACCTGTACCTGTTCTCCGATATATTGGTCCTTATTGCGATACAATTCTCTTACATCAATTAATTTCATTTAAGTAAACTCCTTTGTCTATCTTAATTTTATATTCATAAAAAGTCGATTTGCATCGACTTAATTTTACTTGTTTATTACGTTCCTATTATAGCATAAGATTTTGAGATTACAAGCATTTGCAGTAGCAAATCCGAATCCATATCGCAATTCCTATCTACCGCTTAGGACTCTAATGCTCTTAAAATATCTTCTCTGCTCCTGCTTCTGGCTGTGATAAAATTAACAGCTTCGTTGATTTTCCAGAGCATATGTGCATCAGAATCCGAGATAATTCTGCATTTCTGTAAATAGGGATGTTTCTTGCTCAGCTCTTCATATTTGCTGATATCAGCTAATTCTGCCGTCTTAAAATCTGCATCTTCCGAAATAAATCCAAGATTTGAAAGTACACTATTCGAATTTTTCTCGATATGTGCCGGAATATGAACACCATGATATTCCTTCATCAGCTTGCCGATATCCTCAAAAGAAATATTTGTTGCATTAATCAGAAGATAAGGCTCGTTGCCAATAATCTTATCCTCTTCGTCGCAGACCTGCTGTTTTCCGAATATTTTCTCATCGTTTTGAATCTGCATTAATTGCGATGCAACGTAATCACTAAAGCGCAAAGCGTCCGCAAGCTCAGCAAAAAAACATAACACATGAACTTCCTCCATCGTGGTAAGTTCCATTCCTGGTAGAACTGTTATGCCATATTCCTTACCTAATTTCATTACTGCCGGACAGTTTTTACAAGAATTGTGATCCGTTACTGCAATAACATCCAGCTTTTTAAGTGCAGACATTCCAACTATATTCGAGGGCGTCATATCATCATCACCGCAGGGAGAAAGACAGGAGTGGATATGAAGATCATAAGAAAGCTTAAGCATGCAGTAATTGGTAAATAATCAAGGCAGCATCAAATATTGGTAGTCCCGTCTCAAACACCGCTATGCCTTGTTCTTTTGCTTTTGCTGCTGCTGGTTCATCTAAGTGGCTGCCTTCTGCAAGTACAACACACGATACATCAGTTAAGGATGCTACTGCCAGCGTATTGATATTCCCCATGACGGTTACCCATGCCGCTTCTTCCGGCATCTTACCCATAGCGATGCTCAAAAGATCACAACAATAAGTTACTGAAATCTCCCTGTTCAGATTAGTTCCCTCATTCAGCAGTTTAAATTTATTAGCCTTGATTAATTCTTCAACTTTCATCTCTGTTTCCTTCCTATTTTTTAGTATCCATTTTTGATAATTCATCGGATAATTTATGTATGTACTCACGAAGTACGTGGATACAGTCCTGTTCCTTCGCAACTCCGCGGACAATATCCTCCGCCAGGGCCTTGCAGGTCGGTGCTCCACAGGAACCACAGTCAAGTCCGGGAAATTTCTTACACAGTTCATCCACACGGGTCATGTTTGCGATACTTTCTTTCATGTCATTTCCCAATTTAAATACCGGTTCGTATTTAACTTCCTGATTCCAATAATTTCCTTCACCAGCTCCGCTGATCAGATGGGAACAGGCTACCGGAAGATATTTTCTAAGACGTTTCAGTTTCACTTTAGCTAGATAAGGATTCTCTACTGTAAGCACTCCACCGACACATCCGCCGGCACAGGCATTCAACTCTATAAATTCCAACTGGTCAAACTTCTGGTCTTCGAGATCTTCTAATACTTTTATTACATTCTCGATGCCGTCTGCAGCCAGATAATTATCAGATAACAAGCTTCCTGCTTCTCCACCGGTGCTTCCCCAGCCTATTCCGATTCTTCCTGAGATACTTAAGTCTTCCACATCATCTATGCTTTCCTTCATTAAAGGAAGCAGAATCGGATATACTTCTTTCATGGCAAGCACTCCGTCAATCTCACTATGATCTAACCCGATCGGTGATTTCACTGCGGTCACTTTTGCCGGGCAGGGTGATATAAATATGATTCCGATTTTCTCTCTGGGAAGCCCCGTCGTCTTCATTGCCTTTTCTACCGCCATCGTTGCTGCTAAATCCACCGGTGCACAGATTGGAAGCAAATGCTCAATCAGGTTAGGAAAACGCACCTGAATCAGCCGTACGACAGAAGGACAGGCTGTACTGATAATCGGCCACATTTCTTTATGTTCCGAGACAAATTTTCTTGACATTTCGGAGACAAGTTCAGCTGCACCACTCACCTCATGCACCTCATCAAATCCCATTTTCTTTAATGCCGTAAGTACAATATTAACATCATCTAAATGGTTAAACTGACCATACAGAGAAGGTGCCGGTAATGCAACCGTATATTCATACTTCTTCATGATTTCCGGTGAATCATATGTCGCCTCTTTTGCATGATGAGGGCAGATACGAATGCATTCTCCGCAATCGATACAGAATTCCTTCGTAATCACTGCCTTTGAATTTCTAACTCTGATTGCCTGTGTCGGGCAACGTTTAATACAGTTGATGCATCCCATACATAAGTCTTCTTTCAAACGTACGGATGTAAAAAATTGGCTCACCTTCACACCTCCTTACCCTGACGCTTCTTGTCGTTATTTATCGTACGAATCATGTTATATGATTGCTATTTGCCACCTATACTACAGGTACATAGAAGCAGCTGTCTTCGATATTAATCCATATATATTTTCATCGTTACCGTGGTCCCAACTCCTATTTCTGTATCAATCAAAAGTTCATCTGAATTTTTTTTCATATTAGGAAGTCCCATTCCGGCACCAAACCCGAGCGAACGAATATTATCCGGTGCTGTTGAATATCCTGCCTGCATTGCAAGTTCAACATCTGCAATTCCCGGCCCATGATCCATTAAAACCATCTCGATTTCTTCCGGAGAAACCGTGACGTTAATCGTACCGCCCGAGGCATGAATCACCATATTGATTTCACCTTCATACATAGCAATGGCTACTTTCCGTACGATCTCCGGTTTAACGCCCATCTTCTTAAGCTTGCTTTTCAAATCACTAGAAGCCTCACCTGCTCTTGTAAAATCATCGGCAGGTACTTCGTAAGTCATTGTTATTGTATCACTCATCGGTATGTCGGACCTCCCCGTAAGCCTTTTTCATATAGCTGTCCGCAAGCAGAAAACATCCTGTGTCCCGAAGTTAGAAGTGCAATCTCTTTCTCTTTGGCCATTTCAATCATCGCTTCATCCGGTATTTTGCCTCTGACAAATACAATACATACGATATCCATCATTTCAGCAGTACGAATTACCTGTAGATTGCATAACCCTGTAAGCAAGACAGATTGATCTTTCATAAATGCCAGGACATCACTCATCATGTCTGCTCCACAGGCAGTATGAACTTCACGGTCCTTCCACTCTTCTCCCACTACATATTTTGCTCCCAGTATTTCTCTTATTTCCTCAATAATCATATAGACCTCCACGTTTCATGTATTGAACTACCTACTCCATCTATTCTTTATTAAATTCCATTATAAACTTCAAACGAGCTAGTTGCCGACTTCTTTGCCATCCCCAAGGCAGTATTTGCATTGGCAATCAGATTTTGATATTCCTTCGGCCCTTTATGCAGGGTGACCCCGATGCTGACCGATATTCCAGTTTTGGTATGTTCATAGGAATAGAGCTCTTCGATGGATCTGCAGAACCGTTCTGCCATATCATAGGCATTGACATCAGTGCTGATGTCTTTTAGATATACGACAAACTCACCAAGCCCCATTCTACCTATTACATCAGAAGTACGGCAATAGTCCTTCATCTGTTTTCCTATAGAAATCAATATATTTTCTCCGTCTATAGCTTTCCTTGTCTCATTAAGGCTCCTGTAATTTCTTACTTCAATCAGTGCTAATGCCGATAAGGAACTTGCGTCTTGTTTTGCTGCTGCTATGGAAATCATTGCTTCTGCGGACGCTCTGTTGCAGACTCCGGTGAGTGTATCCAGTACAATGATCGGCTTCAAGTCATCCGTCTCATCTTTCTTGGAAGAGTTGATTGCCGCAAGTTTACCTATCACCTTATATGGATTCTTATTTTCATCAAAAATAATGGACGCATAACAGATATACCAAACCGGTATGCCGTCTTTTGGAATCATTCGAAGTTCAAATCTCACCTGTTTTCTTCCGCTCATCATACTTTTAAAAATATTAATGATTGCTGGTAGTTCATCCGGATGAATAATCTTGGTACTCTCAAGCCTCTTGCGAAATCCCGAAAGTTCTGCTTCTTTATCAAATATTTCACGGAACAGCTCTGTAAACGTCAGAGTGTCTTTCGCTATCTCATATTCAAAATATAATTCCTTTGATAATTCCGTAATTGTTCTTTGGTATTCTACGGTTTGTTCTAATTTCTTGTATTTCACCATATGATCTGTAACATCCATCGCAATACAGTTATACACAGGCACTGCCTTTGATCCGGACTGATATGTCTCGTCCGTACGATGGCCGCTTACCATTACCCATTTAAAAGAGCCATTATTCTGAAGGATACGAAAATTCACATTAATCATATTATCTTTTCTGCTCTTTTGAACTGCCAATTGACGTGTCAGATAAATGATATCTGCGGAATATATTATTTTAAGCAGCGCAAGCGGAGCACCTTGAGTTTCATTATTCGACAATACCGTGTTAAATGAATTTGTTGTATACAGAATTGTAAGCACGTCATCCAGTGCAATTTTCGCAACACTTCCCGGAATGTTCTCTAGTATCTGGTCTAAATGAATCTGATTGTTCTCTTCCATAATGTCCTGCCTCTTTCTCTCTTCATTTAGCAACAATTTACATCTGCCTTTCCTCTTATATCGTTTATAAAATAAGGGATACTTATACAATTGAATCTCCTTATATCATAAGGGAAAAGGTAATTATTATTATAATACAATCTACAGTTAAATACAATATTGGAATATATATGTGATTTTGCAAATTTACCAATTATCTCATAATTTATTTATAATTTTTATACAAGTTGTATAGATTTGCTTTTCAATAAAATATGATTGTTGTTCACTATTTTTGTAGATATTTTAACACACTTATGTTATAATGTTGGTGTTTGTGGCGACACAATTTAATTCAAGGAGGTTTAACAATGGGATCGCAAATTAAGACTTTACCCTTTGCTGGAACAAAAGAGCAGGAATCTGCACTTTTAAAGGTCATTGATGACCACAAAGATGAAAAGGGTTCTTTGATGCCGATATTACAAGAAGCACAAGGAATTTATGGCTATCTTCCAATCGAAGTCCAAACAATAATTTCAGATGTAATGAATGTACCTTTGGAAAAAATTTATGGCATTGTAACATTTTACTCCCAGTTTACACTTTTACCTAAGGGCAAGTATAACGTATCTGTTTGTATGGGTACCGCTTGTTATGTAAAAGGATCCGGTAACATTTTCTCAAAGATTCAGGAATTAATCGGAATAGACGACGGTGGTTGTACTTCCGATGGTAAATTCTCTCTTGAATCCTGTCGTTGCGTAGGTGCTTGCGGACTTGCACCAGTATTGACCGTTAATGAGGATGTTTATGGCAAATTATCCGTAGATGATCTCGCAGGTATTTTAGCAAAATACGAATAATATGATGACTGAACTCTCTCTTAATGTATTAGATATCGCCAATAATTCTGTCAGGGCAAATGCTGACCTAATTGAAATACAAGTAAAAATACAAAGAGACAATGACACACTTACTATAATGATAAAAGACAACGGTTGTGGTATGACCGAAGAGCAGCTGAAAAAAGTTGAAGACCCTTTCTTTACAACTCGGACTACGCGAAAGGTAGGATTCGGTGTTTCGTTTTTTAAGATGGCTGCTTTACTTACCAATGGAGCTTTTCATATTGAATCGACTCCAGGTGTGGGGACAAAGGTAACCGCAGTGTTTGGTTTGACACATATTGATCGTATGCCGCTTGGAGATATGAACAGTACAATCCATACATTAATTACGATGAATACCCACATTGATTTCCTCTATACCTATGAATTTGATGAGAAATATTTCATTTTGGATACTAGGCAGTTTCGTGAAATACTTAACGATGTCCCCCTGGATAATCCCGATGTATCTTCCTATATCAAATCATATCTAGAAGAAAATCAACAGGAAACAGATTGCGGATATCATGTTTAATATCCGTATGGTAAAATGAAAATGAAAATCTAAGTTATACAATAAAGGGAGGATAAATCCTCCTTTACTCCAGGCAATGAAAAAATATAGTTTTACAATAAAGGAGGATTAGCATGAAATCTCTTGATGAACTTAAAGCAATTAGAGAAAAAATGCAGGGTCAAATCGGAATTCGTAACGAATCCAGTGATCAGACCCGCGTAATAGTTGGTATGGCTACCTGTGGTATCGCTAGTGGTGCAAGACCTGTTCTTACTGCACTTGCTGATGCAATTCAGGCAAAAGGCTTAACTAATGTCGCAGTAATACAAACCGGTTGTATTGGTTTATGTCAATTCGAGCCAATCGTTGAAATATTAGAACCCGGTAAGGATAAAGTAACTTATGTAAAAATGACTCCTGAAAAAGCCCTTGAGGTTGTTGATCAACATCTCATCCGCGGTCAGGTAATTAAAAATTATACGATTGCCGAAGTACTCGGTTAATCTGAAGGAGGTCACACTATGTATCGTTCTCACGTATTAGTTTGCGGTGGTACCGGATGTACTTCCTCAGGAAGTACTAAGATTATTGCAGCATTACAAAACGAAATCAATAAAAATGGTTTGGAAAATGAAGTTTCCGTAGTCCAAACTGGTTGTCATGGACTTTGTGCTTTAGGTCCAATCATGATCGTTTATCCGGAAGCAACTTTCTATTCCTTAGTTAAAGAAGAAGATGTTCCAGAAATCGTATCCGAGCATTTATTAAAAGGACGTATCGTTACCCGTCTTGTTTATCAAGAAACCATTACAGAAGAAGGAATCAAATCCTTAAACGAAACCGATTTCTACAAGAAACAGCATAGAATCGCATTACGTAACTGTGGTGTTATCAATCCTGAGAACATTGATGAGTACATCGGTACTCATGGATATGAAGCTCTTGGTAAAGTATTAACCGAGTTATCTCCTGATCAGGTTATTCAGACGGTACTCGACAGTGGTCTTCGTGGCCGCGGCGGCGCAGGTTTCCCTACTGGTTTAAAATGGAAATTCGCAAAACAGAATGCAGCTGATCAGAAATATGTTTGTTGTAATGCCGATGAGGGTGACCCAGGTGCATTCATGGATCGTTCCGTACTTGAAGGTGATCCACATGTCGTACTTGAGGCAATGGCCATTGCAGGTTATGCAATCGGTGCTTCCCAAGGTTTTATCTACGTTCGTGCAGAATATCCAATCGCTGTTCAACGTTTAAAGATAGCAATCGAACAAGCAAGAGAATATGGCTTACTCGGTACTAATATATTCGGAACTGATTTTAATTTTGATATCGACTTAAGACTTGGTGCAGGCGCATTCGTATGCGGCGAAGAAACAGCTCTTATGGTTTCCATTGAAGGTAACCGCGGTGAGCCACGTCCTCGTCCACCATTCCCTGCAGTAAAAGGTTTATTTGCAAAACCTACCATTTTAAATAATGTTGAAACCTATGCTAACGTTCCTCAGATTATCTTGAACGGACCTGAATGGTTTGCAGCGATGGGAACCGAGAAATCCAAGGGAACTAAAGTATTTGCTCTTGGTGGCAAGATCAACAATACCGGTCTTGTAGAAATCCCTATGGGTACTTCTCTTCGTACAATTATTGACGAAATCGGTGGTGGTATCCCTAATGGCAAGAAATTCAAAGCAGCTCAAACAGGCGGACCATCCGGCGGATGTATCCCGATCGAGCATTTTGATATTCCTATGGATTACGACAACCTGCTCAGCATCGGTTCCATGATGGGTTCTGGCGGACTTATCGTAATGGATGAAGATAACTGTATGGTTGATATCGCAAAATTCTTCCTCGAGTTTACCGTTGATGAATCTTGTGGCAAGTGTACACCATGCCGTATCGGTACCAAACGTCTCTATGAAATATTAGATAAGATTACAAAGGGTCAGGGCACCATGGCAGATCTTGATAAATTAGAAGATCTTTGCTACTATATTAAAGAAAATGCACTCTGTGGTCTTGGTCAGACAGCTCCTAATCCGGTATTATCGACATTACGTTACTTTAGAGATGAATACGTTGCTCATGTGGTTGATAAAAAATGTCCTGCCGGTGTATGTAAAGCTCTTCTTAGCTATGTGATTGATGCTGATAAGTGTAAAGGTTGTACGTTATGTGCAAGAATTTGCCCGAACAGTGCAATTACAGGAACCGTGAAGGAACCTCATTATATCGATCCTATCAAATGTATCAAGTGTGGCGCTTGTATGGAGAAATGTAGATTCGGCGCTATCTCTAAAAAGTAATGTAAAAATAGTCTCGTGCTTCCTGCGGGCCAAATGGATATTTATCCTTCGGGACTATATCATAGTCACTATTGTGTCTTAGTCAATCTATTCAAGATGGAGGTTAGTAATGGAAACTATCAATATAAAAATAAATGGTATGCCAATCCAAGCACCTAAGGGTTCCACAATCTTAGAAGCTGCAAAGCTGGCCAGTGTTGATATCCCTACTTTATGTTTCTTAAAGGAAATCAATGAAATTGGTGCTTGTCGTATTTGTGTCGTTGAAGTAAAAGGTGCCAGAAGCCTAGTTGCTTCCTGTATGTATCCAATCAACGAAGGCATGGAAGTCTTCACAAACACCCAAAAAGTTATGTCTGCTCGTAAGAAAACCTTAGAGTTAATCTTATCCGATCATGACAGAAAATGTTTATCCTGCGTACGTAGTGGTAATTGTGAACTTCAAAAACTCTGTAACGATCTTAAAGTGGAAGATGAGTATTTATATGACGGATCTCGTACACATTATGAAGTTGACAACTCTTCTGCTCATATGGTTCGTGATAACAACAAATGTATCCTTTGCAGACGCTGCTCCGCAGTATGCGAGAAAACTCAGGGTATTGGCGTAATCGGACCGAACGAACGTGGTTTTGAAACAAATATTTCCTGCGCTTTTGATATGGGCTTAGGCGACACCAGCTGTGTATCCTGCGGCCAATGTATCGCAGTATGTCCTACTGGCGCATTAACAGAAAAAGATTATACCGATGATGTATTTACTGCTATCGCAGATCCTGATAAATATGTAATTGTACAGACTGCTCCTTCCGTTCGTGCCGCTCTCGGTGAGTCCTTTGGTCTTCCGATCGGAACTAACGTACAAGGTAAGATGGTTGCAGCTCTTCGTCGCTTAGGCTTTGATAAAGTATTTGATACTGACTTTTCAGCAGACCTAACAATTATGGAAGAAGCTACTGAATTCTTAGACAGAGTTCAAAATGGTGGTAAATTGCCAATGATCACTTCCTGTTCTCCAGGCTGGGTTAAATTCTGTGAGCATTATTATCCTGACATGATTGAAAACTTATCCAGCTGTAAATCTCCTCAGCAGATGTTTGGTGCAATTACAAAGACTTACTATGCAGAGAAGATGGGAATTGATCCTGCAAAGATTTTCATGGTCAGCGTAATGCCTTGTACTGCTAAGAAATATGAAATTGGCAGAGATGATCAAAGTGCAACCGGCCTTCCTGATGTAGATGTCTCCATTACAACTCGCGAGCTTGCAAGAATGATCGACCGTGTCGGTATCAGCTTCTTATCACTTCCTGAGGAAGATTTTGATGATCCGTTAGGCAGATCTACCGGTGCTGGTGTAATCTTTGGTGCAACCGGTGGTGTTATGGAAGCAGCTCTTAGAACTGCTGTTGAAGTCTTAACTGGCGAAGAACTTCCGAATGTTGATTTTATGGATGTCAGAGGAACACAGGGAATCAAAGAGAAAACTTACCACGTAGCTGGTATGGATATCAATGTAGCTGTAACTTCTGGTCTTGCAAATGCAAGAAAAGTTCTTGATGATGTTAAATCCGGCAAAGCTAATTACCACTTCATCGAAATCATGGGATGTCCTGGCGGCTGTGTAAACGGTGGCGGACAGCCTCAACAACCTGGTACTGTAAGAAACTTTACTGATATCAGAGCACTTCGTGCAAAAGCTCTTTATGACATTGATGCTAGTATGCCATTCAGAAAATCTCATGATAATCCTTCTATCAAGGCTCTTTATGATGATTATCTTGGCAAACCGGGCAGTCATAAGGCTCATGAAATACTTCATACCACTTATGTTAAGAGAAGCATCAACAAATAGCATGTTGATAGAAGGCACATTTTGTGCATCTTCTATTGCGTATTTTATAAATAAAAAGTGCGTGTCGAAATCGACACGCACTTTTTTTATTCTCTGTTATATAGAAGTATTGGTTATATACAGAAGGTTCTGTTATATTGCAGAAATTTCTGCTACATACTGAATTTTATGTTATATATAGAAGTTCGCACCTCATTACTGATTTTTATGCTATCCTGTCAATTTACCCTATTTAGCACTACTGATCTCTTAGCATTATTCTGCTTTTACAATCTCTGCATCTGCTGCATTGGTTTTAATGGATTCAATTCCCTTCAAACATCCCGCCAGGCTCTTATATCCCTCTCCGGTTAAGATATTTTCACCATTTTTTGCATTAAGCCGGAAGCGGAATTCTTTTGCAAGGTTCTCATAGACTTCATATTTCGGATTTTTAACTTTTCCGTATCCTTCTTCGGTTTGATCCTCAATTTCTGCATTAGGTGCGTACTTTTTAACGCTCTCAATTCCATCTCTACATGCCTTTTCAGAAGAATATACCTGAGAAACTCCGATAACTTCGCCATTCCCTGCTTTCAGCGAAAAGTTTACTCCTGTGTTCGTTTCTTTTATAACAAATTTACCTGCCATAAAATCCTCCTTATTTGAAAATTGAAGCAACAATGGTTTTCATTTATTTTACAGTTCGTATTATACCACATTCTATTAGTATTGTCATACATTATGTACTATTAATTACATATATAGTATTATTTACCTATTTATCTGTGTTCTATCTTTCTTTTTCCTATATTATGTATTTATTAGTACGTATTGGCAATTATATTGACAAATGAAGTGTATTTACAGTATACTTGTACTATAAACAAATAATATATCTGTCTTTCATCACAATATGTAATGCATATGTGAATACTGTTTTCCTCAAAGCTTTCACATGATAATTTCATCCGAAAGGAACGGAGGCGTATGTCAATGAAAAAGATCGAAAACCCTTTGCTGTTACTTGACAACAGCAACATGAACACCTTATTTAATGAGGGTGAATTTAAATGTACCAACATGTCTTTTGAAGAAGCCAGAGAAATCATTGGAATGTATAACAAGGAAGATATTTTAATATGTTTTTCGCATCCAGATACTTATGATATTATTTTTAATTATATCGGTATTCCGGAAAACGACTATAAGCATGAAGAAATTCGAAGAATGGAACCTTATCAGGATGGCATTATCTTTAAAAAGTATGTTACTCCTTCTGAGACTCAGCCCTTGATTCATGCGGACGGGGTAGAAGCAAAGAAGATTCAGAATGTTTATATCTATTGCGTGCATATCACGCGAACCAAATAAATTAGCTTCAATTAATTAGAACTTACAATAAAGCCAAATCCACCATTAAGCCATAAAATATTCCCTTATATGGGGAACATTTTAAGATATTATGTTGGATTCGGCTTTATTTTTGTAATATTTTGATCTTCTACCTCAATAATTGCTATTTATTTCACAATAATTGCATTTTTTATCTTATAATCCGCATAATGCCTCTCATCGGCTATACTTTCATCCTATATTTCTTATTTTGCATCTCCAATTTAGTTGTTTTTAGTTTTATTTGATATTTATTTAACTATATTCTAATTTTAATATGAATATTATCGAATGTTTATTCAATATTAATTTTTTGCTTTATTAAGTTAATATTATGCTTCTACATTTGGAGTCGTTTTCCGATATAAAATTATAGATTCTATTTTAGTCTGATTACAAAATCCTGTTACAAAGAAAGAGGTAGAGCATCATGAAGCTTAAAGCAAAACTAACATTACAGCTATCCGCGATTCTAATCGTTACAATTATTATAATTAATTTATTGTTTTATAGTACCGTCTCTAAACTCATCATATCCAACGCTTCCGAGGAACTGCTGCGTTATTCGGCCGTCGGAGAATCTTATATCAACTTAAGCTATCCTGGTGCTTGGTCCTTAAAGGACGGCAGTCTTTATAAGGGAGACGTATTAATTAATGACAACAACGATGTTGTTGATTCATTTTCAAAAGAGACCGGAGCCCTATTGACTATATTTGCCTATGACACCCGCATTGTCACCACGGTGAAAGATAGTGCCGGTAACCGTCAAACAGGAACACAGGCCTCCGATGCAGTGATTGATACTGTCTTAATCGGTAAGCAACCCTATCAGGGAAATGCAGATATTGTTGGACGGCAGGCTCTTACTTCCTACACCCCCTTACTAGATGAGGGTGGCAATGTAGTCGGTATGTGGTTTGTAGGTCTCTATTCTGATGATCTCAATAGCCATGTTAATGATATTATTCAATCCATTATACTTTTAGAGCTTGGTATTGTTGCTCTAGGTACTGCCATTGTGTTCCTTGGAGCACGTACTATTTCACAAGGATATATTCGTATCCGTGGTTATCTAGGACAATTGGAACACGGCGAATTTCATGTTGAGTTCAACCCAAAATTAGCTAACCGCAAGGACGAAATGGGTGATATTGTCCGCTCTTTTATTAATATGCAAGATAAAATCTGCAGTATCATCTTATCAATCAAAGAAGAAACTTCCAATATAGAATCCTCTATCTCTATTCTAGCGGCGGATGCAAATGACGTAAATTCACAAGTAGAAGACATTTCAGCTACTACTGAGGAACTATCTGCAGGAATGGAAGAAACTGCAGCTTCTACGCAAGAGATGAATGCAACCTCTGTAACCATCGAAGAAGAAATCGGCCGTGTTGCTAAAGGCGCTGCCAATGGCCAACAGATTGCTGCTGAAATTAAAGTCCGTGCAGAGGCTCTTCAGAAAGTTGCAGTGGATTCACAGAAAACCACCGTTGAACTGTACGAACAGGTAAACAAGAAAATGCGTAGCTCCCTTGAAAGAGCAAATGCAATTGAGGAAATTAAGACACTGTCAAAAACTATATTAGCAATCACTGCTCAAACAAATTTACTTGCCCTAAATGCATCAATAGAATCTGCAAGAGCCGGTGAGGCCGGAAGAGGATTTGCTGTCGTTGCAAAAGAAATCAGCACCCTTGCTGCCGATTCCAAAAATGCCGTATCCAAAATAGAAGCAATCTCAAATGAAATTGCCGGAGCCGTAGAAGATATTGTACTTGACTCAAAAGTTCTGCTGGATTTTGTTGACACCAAAGTAATCAAAGATTATGGTTTCTTAGTCCAGGCCGGTGAACAGTATTATGCAGATGCTAACACTGTCGAAACTATGGTAACAACCATCAAGGATTCTACAATGCAGCTAAACGAATCCATTCATTTTATCCGTGAAGCTATTAATGAAGTTACCTTAGCTTCCGAAGAAGGTGCCAAAGGTTCGACCGATATTGCCGAGAAGTCAAACAATATCGTTCAAAGAACCAGCGGAGTATTGGTTCAGGCAAATAATAACCATGAAATTGCTCTTCGCTTGTCCGAGAAGGTTCAATTTTTCAAGCTATAAACCTACCCGAATCAGGTTACCTATAGCAACCTAAAAGAGACACGTTCCATGTAAATTGATATGATCCTCCATAAGTAGACATGGCAAATAACCAGAATCTACTTAGGGAGGATCATATCAATTTGGAACGTGTCTTTTTCGTATATTCCTCCTGCAGAAGATCTACAAAATTCACAATAATGG
>JBASOB010000600.1:0-7010 GCA_049657865.1 Mobilitalea sp. | reverse complement strand
GTATATTACAGTATCAAACGAGAAATATGTTTTGATTTGCAGTGAGGATTATCCTTTAAAAAATATTGGGGATTTTAAGGAATTATTTTCACATAATCTTATCGTGCGGGAAGATGGATCCGGTACTAGAGAAATCTTAGAAAGATATCTTTCTGATCAAGGATATTCTTTCAAGGATTTTATGAGTATATCAACAATAGGAAGTATTCATGTGATAAAAGAACTAGTTGAGAAAAAATGTGGAATCAGTTTCCTGTATGAAATTGCAGTAAAGAAGGAAATAGAAGAAGGAAAAATCAGAGTAATTAAATTACCGGATTGTAATATGTATCATGAATTTAATTTTATATGGCGAAAAAATTGTGTATTTCATGAGTATTATCAATCATTATATTCCTCTTTGATGACGAATTAATGAGTATCTGATGATACGAATCATAACATGATGTTCAAAGGAAAAGTAGCATTGTTGGAAATGAGCATTTTACATCAATGTGTAGATTGTTCAATTAGTAAGACATATGATATTCTATAATAGAAAGTAAGTGGAAGAATATATTCTTTCAACATAGAACAGGCGAATCCGGCAATCGAAGAGGATAGTTCCTAGTAATTATGTGCTGAGATTTCAAAAAAGTAAAAAAACCATTTGTATACTGTATCTGCGGGATAATCAGTTAGGGGTATGGATCATATTTGGAAAGGATATGCAGCAAAGAAAAAAATATAACTAATTATTTGTTGCGGTAATACAAGCATGAATTGCTTGAAATTGCGATTACTAAATCAAATTATATAGGATAAAGATAGGACGGGTGGCGCAGTAAATATGCGGATTACCTGTCTTTTTCACGTTACTAAGAGAAAGGAAGAACTTTGATACAATAATGATAATCAATCTCAAAAAGCTTGACAAAAGAAAAAAACTGTTATAGACTGACTCCGTTGCTTAAGCACAACAAAAAGAGAAGAAGATGGAAAGGAGCTAGAGGCTAAGAAAATCAAGTGTATTAAAAACTCAAGAATAGTTCTGATCAACCAATAAAATAAAATTATAAGGAGCGTACCTATGAAATTCAATAAGATTAGTTTTGCTATGGTAATAACAGTTATTTTATCTTTAACAGCTTGCCAAAAGGCAGCGAATACATCTTCAGGGGATCAGAAGGAGGCAACATCTTCCTTGGTAACAGAAGTGCCTGCAACAGAAGTGCCAATAATAGAAGATGAAACTTCAACAGGTAGTACAAGTGATACAGAATCAGAATATCCGATTACGATAAAGCATGCTTTCGGTGAAACTGTGATAGAAGAGAAGCCAGAACGCATCGCTACCATTTCATGGGGGAATCAGGATGTCCCATTGGCACTAGGCATTGTTCCAATCGGAGTATCTCAGGCAAATTATGGTGTTGTCGATGACAGCGGGCTCTTGCCATGGACTGCAGAAGGATTTAAAAGCTTAGGTGTTGAAGACCCGGTTATATTTAATGATACTGATGGATTGAATTATGAAGCGATTAGTGATGCACAGCCAGATGTCATTTTGGCTGCATATTCTGGAATTACCCAAGAAGAATATGATTTGTTGAGTGCAATTGCTCCGGTTGTAGCATATCCTACACTTGCATGGCAGACTTACTGGCGGGACCAGATAATTATGGATGCTACAGGAATAGGAATGAAGGAAGAAGGAGAGCAACTGGTTGTTCAGCTAGAGCAGCTGATAGCAGAAAAAATGAAAGAATATCCACAGATAGTAGGAAAGACAGCAGCATTCTTCTATTTTAATCCATCGGATTTGGGTAAATTTTATATTTATCTGCCCGCAGATCCACGAGCTGCATATCTAACGGATTTGGGAATGGAGTTTCCGGATAGTGTATTAAAATTAGCAGAAGGTTCCACAAGCTTTGCACTTGAACTAAGTTCAGAGAATGTCGATCTATTAAAGGATGTTGATATTATTATCGCATATGGTGATGCAACATTACTCGAGGCATTACAGGCAGATGCCCTTTTGAGTACCATTCCAGCAATTCAAAGAGAGTCGGTAGTTTTAATTGAAGACGGTACACCGCTGGCAGCTTCCGGTACACCTAGTGCATTATCAATTCCCGCGACGATTGATGAATATCTAATGAAAATTGGAGAGGGAGCGGATCAAGTTGAATGAAGCATTCTAAAGTAATTACATTGTTTCTGGCTAGTATTGTTTGTATTGCATTATGTGTTATAGCTTCACTGGCATTTGGCGCAAGATATATCAGCTTTCCTGAAGTGATGAATGCTTTGTTTCACTCGGATCATACATCTTTCAGTACAATGGTAGTTCGAGAGCGTATTCCAAGAACTGTTTTCAGTATTATCGCCGGAGCTTCACTTGGAGTCTCCGGTGCGCTGATGCAGGCCATTACCCGAAATCCAATCGCTGATCCGAGTATTTTAGGTGTTAATACAGGAGCATCCTTATTTGTAGTAAGTGGAATCGCCTTTCTTCACATCAGTACTGCAGGTCAATACATAGGATTTGCTCTGGCAGGGGCAGCTGTAACTGCAATCTTTGTTTATGGAATAGGTTCTATCGGTTATGGAGGCGCAACACCGATTAAACTTGCTTTGGCAGGTGCTGCTACCAGTGCAGCCCTATCGTCTCTGGTTAGTGCGGTTATACTTCCTAGAACAGAAGTCATGAATGCTTTTCGGTTCTGGCAGGTTGGAAGTGTCAGTGGTGCAACTTGGGAGGGAATCACAACGGTATCGCCATTTCTTGCTGTTGGAATCTTAATAGGAATTCTAGTTACTCCGGCACTGAATGCTTTGGCACTTGGAGATGAGGTCGCGACAGGGTTAGGAGTACGAACAGGAATGGTAAGAATAATAAGTGCCTTTGCAGGCGTTCTGCTCTGCGGGGCAACAACTGCACTGACAGGACCGATTGGATTTGTGGGACTGATGATTCCTAATATGATGCGTCTCATCTGTGGATCTAACCTGAGGTATGTTGTTCCAATGTCGGCTGTTGGGGGAGCAATGCTATTAACAATTTCAGACGTAATTGGAAGACTTATTGGTAACCCAGGTGAACTTGAGGCAGGAATCGTAACAGCGTTCTTGGGTGCTCCGATCCTGATAATAATTGCAAAGAGAACGAAGGTGCGATCGATATGACAAATAATAAGAATATGATCAAACAAGGTTATTATAACAGAAGATTTCGCTTACTAGCAGTCACGCTTTTTCTGCTTGCCGTAATACTATTACTTTCTGGCTTGATGCTGATTCTTGGTAACACCTGGTATCCGATTGACATAGTGATCAGAGTCCTTTTAGGCGAAGAAATACAAGGAGCTTCCTTTGCCATAGGGACGCTTAGACTGCCAAGAATGCTTTCGGGAGTACTTGTTGGAATAGCCTTTGGAATTGCCGGAAATACTTTTCAAAAAATGCTTCGTAATCCTTTAGCAAGTCCGGATATTATTGGGGTAACTTCCGGATCCAGTGTTGCGGCTGTTTTTTGTATATTAATTCTTAAAATAAGTGGTAATCTTGTATCCATGATTTCTGTAATAAGCGGATTTTTAGTTGCGATTCTAATTTATATACTTTCTAAGAGGGGAAGCTTTTCAGGCGGGAGACTTATTCTGATTGGAATAGGAATACAGGCAATGCTAAATGCAATCATATCTTTCTTATTACTTAGAGCGAACCAATATGATGTCCCTGCTGCACTAAGATGGCTCAGTGGAAGTCTAAATGGAATGCAAATGAAAGATATTCCAGGACTATCTGCTGTTGTAATAATCTTTGGCATTGTAATTGCATTTTTGGGAGAGCATCTTAAGATACTGGAACTTGGAGATCAGTCAGCCGTTACACTTGGACTAAAAGTAGACCAGACACGTCTTCTATTGGTTCTGAGCTCAGTTTTTTTAATCGCTTTTGCGACGGCAGTCACGGGACCTATTGCCTTTGTGTCATTTCTTGCAGGTCCAATTGCCGGGAGACTTGTGGGTAGTGGATCACCGAATGTTATCCCCTCCGGTTTCGTTGGGGCAGCTTTGGTGCTAAGCGCAGACATTATTGGACAATTTGTCTTTGATATACGCTTCCCGGTAGGGATTATCACAGGAATTCTAGGAGCACCCTATCTTCTATTTTTACTGATACGCATAAACCGAGCAGGAGGAGCAGCATGAATAAAACACAATTGCTTTCAGCGAGTAATCTAGTTGCTGGATATGATAAAAAAATAATTATTAAGGGTATTGATATTGTACTCCCAAGTAATAAAATAAGTGTTATTATAGGAGCAAATGCATGCGGGAAATCAACTTTGCTAAAAACACTTGCTAGACTTATAAAACCTGCCTCAGGAGAAGTTGCTCTTGACAAAAAACAGATCAATACGATTCCTTCAAAGCATTTAGCACAGATTTTAGGACTGCTTCCTCAGTCACCTGTGGTTCCAGAAGGTATTATAGTGTCAGATTTAGTGGCACGAGGAAGATTTCCATATCAAACTTTCTTAAAAGGAATGGATAAAAAAGATCATGAAGCAGTGGAAGAAGCTTTGGATATCATGGGAATCACGGAACTAGCCAATCAATGCGTAGATGAATTATCCGGAGGGCAAAGACAAAGAGTTTGGATTGCAATGGCGCTTGCTCAGCAAACAGACATTCTGCTTCTGGATGAACCCACTACGTTTCTTGATATTGCTTATCAGATTGAAATTTTAGATTTATTAACTGACTTAAATCGTAAGCGTGGGACTACAATCGTAATGGTACTGCATGATATAAATCTTTCCGCTAGGTACGCGGATCATATATTCGCTGTACATAAAGGTAATCTTGTTGCACAAGGAGCTCCATCAGAGGTAATAACAGAGGGACTCATGAAACTAGTTTTTGGACTGAATTGCACAGTGATTACAGATCCGGTTTCTAATTCACCTTTAGTCGTGCCGAGAGGGAAATATTATGTATGATCACCCTTTCGATTTTGAGTTATCCCTATTATAAGTGCTACCTGAACTCGTGTACTAATAGAAATAAAAGTCGGAAAATAACGATAGAATAATTACACTATCGATTGACAAAAAAAGTTAATCTGTTAGAATTTATTTAGAGAATAAATTAATACACTTAACAGTAATAAAATTCTATATCTGCAGCCCGAAGTTTACAGGCAGAGAGAAAGGCATGGTTATTTTTTTAATCGGCACAATTGGTATATTCTTTCCGGTATTACCAACGACTCCTTTTGTCCTTATCGCTGCGGTGACTAGGCATATCGTATTGATAGTAAAACCAAGAGATAAATAAGAATTATATGTGAATAATCGGACAGACAAATGCGGTGACTATGCGATTGTCTGTCCTTATTAGAATATACAAAATATTTTGTATCACAATGAAATAGGCGGAGAATCACACTTTGAACTATTAAAATAATTAAATAAATAGGAGGTCAGATGATGAAAAAAGAAATTGATGTATTTGATTATACAAAAGAAATATTAAACGCAGTAAGAAACGGGGTATTGCTAACGACGAAATCTGGCAATAAGGTTAATTCTATGACAATCTCATGGGGAACCATTGGAATTGAGTGGGGAAAACCAATCTTTACGGTATTTGTCAGAGAAAATCGGTTTACGCGACAACAGTTAGAGGAAAATCCGGAATTTACAATTAATATACCATACGGGGATTATGATAAGAAAATACTTGGATTTTGTGGATCAAAATCAGGGAGAAAAATCGATAAGATAGAAGAATTGAAGTTGACATTAGTGAATGCGGAAGTGATTTCTGTACCGGCAATCAAAGAATTACCGCTTACACTGGAGTGCAAGGTTGTTTATACGCAGATGCAGGATGTGAATGCAATACCGGGTGATATTAAAGAGGCAAATTACCCACAGGATGTTGACAGCTCGTCTCCATTAGCAAATAAAGATTATCATGTAGCTTACTATGGAGAAATTGTAAAAGCATACATTGTGGAATGACAGTCAGAAAAACAGATTGGAAAGATGGGGTTATCATACGATGAACATAATGGGAAATACGGGTGAATCTTTCATGAAAGGAGTTGATATACACAACCGATAAGGAAGGAAAAATTAATTATGAAGTTTACTCATGCTTTATGGCAGACGCTTCGATTATTAAAAGGAAATCAAAGGGCTTGCGTTGTAACTGAACCGCTATGGTCAATTCCAAACAACCTCTTTCTTCCCTTTGCATCAATATATATGGCTGCAATAGGTTTACAGGATATACAGATAGGAATAGTTGCTAGTTTAGGATTAGCATCACAGTTTATATCAGGATTATTTTCAGGAGCGATTGTAGATAAATATGGCAGGCGCAGAACAATGTTAGTATTCGGACTGCTAAGCTGGGTCATTCCCTGTATGCTCTGGGCAGGAGCAACGAGTTACCGATACTTTATCTATGCTGTGATTTTTAATGGAATGTGGAGGATAACAGGCAACAGCTTCAGTTGTATGATTGTGGAAGATGGCGAGTCGGGACAACTTATCAATATCTATACAATTCTTAACTTTATGGGATTGCTTGCAGGATTTATCTCCCCTATCGCAGGTATTTGTATTGATCGCTTTAGCCTTGTACCAACAATGAGGATCATATATGCGGTATCGCTGATACTGATGGCTATCAAGTTCATGATACAGTTCCATTTGACACAGGAGAGTGAGATTGGATTGATTAAAAGGGAGGAATGCAGAGAAACCTCTTTGTTTTCTATGACCTTTCGCGGCTGGAGCGTACTAATAGCCTCGCTCCGCCATTCTCAATTACTGTTATATGTGATAGTTATGACATTGATGACTTGCGTGAATATTATACAGGCTACATTCTGGCCATTATTTGTTACAACTTCTTATGGAATTAATGCTTCGGTGCTCTCGCTGTTTCCAATGGTGAAAGCTGTTACTACGATAATGGTTTATTTGCTAATTACTTCGCATATCA
>JBASOB010000599.1:0-2866 GCA_049657865.1 Mobilitalea sp. | reverse complement strand
TGTAGATTCTGGTATCCCAAACCAATTAGGAAGCGATTTTAAGATACTCGTCGATATTTCTCTTTTTTCATGTTTATCATAAACTTCTTTTATATTCTTCTTTAACCCCTAATATATATTTTTATTTACTTCATATATTCCCACCCATCTCCTTATACGTTCTTTAGCCTCATATAACTGTTCCGTATAATATGAATGTTGCGTCTTAATTGCAATAAAAAGATTCTGTTTATAATAAAAAGTTATCATTTTTTATAATTTCATCAACTGTTTCTTCTACACTCAATAAAGTTGTATCAAGATAATGCTTTTTACTATAATCCATCATTTATTTCCTTGTTCCTGTAATATAGTATCTAATTCCCATACATGTGCATCAAAATATATCTGTTCAACCATTTGAAATACTTTCTGAGCATTCCTTTTCCTTGATATTACGCATAAGATTCCATCAAACGTATTGTTATCAAATAATATATCTCTCATATCATGTTGCTTAAATTCAAGTATCTATTCTTAAACTATTAACTAACGCCTTGTTTCTATATATTAAATCATTTCGTTGTGTAAATTCCTGACATTCCCAAAATTTATTTCCTATATAATTTTCAGAGAACACAACTAATGCTACTTTATTAATACCCTCTCCTTCCATTGTTTTATCCGGAACTTGTCAAGCTAGTTGTCACAATTCCTTTAACTTTATTTAAAACTTATGAAGCTTCTGCTACATCTACTTCTTTATCCACATCTTTTGCTACTCTCTCTGGATTTAAGAACACCTTATCTTCTAATGACCAGTCCCTGATATCCTTAGTCCATCTTTCTGGATGTCTATTCTTTGCTGCCTCATAAACAGCCCTTCGTTTGTTAAATATCTCCTTATCTAGCCCATTATGACGCTCTATAGGGCTTAGGAAGTTCAAGCCACTATGTTTATGTTCGTTATTATACCAATAAACAAAACGTTGTACCCAAAGCCTTGATTCTGTTAGTGTTCCAAAGCCTTTAGGTTGAAAATTCGGTCTATACTTCAATGTTTTAAATATGCTTTCTGCATATGGATTATCATTGCTTACCCTTGGTCTGCTATTTGATGGCACAATCCCCAGACTATATAAAGTCTCTAGCATTGTTGCACCTTTCATTGGACTTCCATTATCTGAGTGCAATACTAATATATTTTCCTTGGTTGCTACTTTTTCTAACATTGTTGTTCTTTTTATTAATTCGCTTGCATATGCAGCACTTTCTTGCTCCCAAACTTCCCATCCTACTATCTTTCTACTGAATAAATCTGATATTAGGTATAGATAATAATGTATTCCTTTAATAGGCCCATTTAAATACGTTATATCCCACATCCATACTTGATTTGGTCCTGTTGCAATGTGTGTTGAAATTGGTCTTTTTACAGGTGGTTTGCTTAATCCACGATGAATCATTTCATTTGCTTCTCTAAGAACTCTATAATAACTACTTTCAGAAGCTATATATTTTCCCTCATCAGCTAGTCTTGGAACTATCTGACTTGGTGGTAAATCTGCATATTTTTTTGAATGCACAACTTCTAGTATCTCTTGTTTTTCTTTAGGTGTTAGCTTATTTGCTGGTTCTGGTCTTTCACAAAATGTTCTTTTATCTATGTATTCACTGTCAGTTTCTTTCCAACGATTATATGTTCTTTTACTAATTCCTAATTCTTCACATGCTTTAAATAAGCGTGCTCCTGATTCTACAGCTTCTTTGATTAACCTTACTCCATTTTTGCGATCTGAGGCGTTAATCATTCTTCCTCTTGTTCCCCCCAAATCGCATAGGCGTTTTTTCTTAGCACTAGTAATGCAGCTGTTTCTGCTAGAGCTTTTTCTTTTCTTCTTAGTTCTCGTTCTAAATTTTTCTTTTCCTGTTCAGATTTCTTTAGTTCTAAATTTAATCGTGATGCCTCTTCTGCAACTCCACCATTTGCCTGTATACAGGCGTCTTTCCATCCCTTTACCTGCTGAGGATATAGTCCTTTTTTTCTGCAATATTCTGCTAATTCTATTTCATTCAACAAAGCTGTTTCTAGTACTATTTGAAACTTGTCCTGTGTGCTCCACTTATCTGCTGATTTAAACTTTGTTGTTGATGAGATGCCTGTTTTCTTGGCCCTATCTCTCCACCTATATATTGTGTTTATACTTATTCCTGTTTCTCTTGCCAAATCTGATGCTCCAGTTTCACCTGTAATCAATCTTGTGATTATTGAGTCTTTTAGTTCTTTACTATAACTTGCCATAGTATTCCATCCTTCCTATGATAGATAATTCTATCATACAATATTTATGGTACTGTGACAACTATCCTACCACAGAGGGATACTAAAAATAGTTTTTTTGTGAAAAGGAAGCAAGTTATAATCATTTATATCATATATTTCTTCGTTATTTTTTACTATAAATTTGCTGGTTATGAAATAATCTACAAATGGTCTTAATGGTTCTATAAAATCATCAACAAGGTTGAAGCTATTCAATTCATTTTTATGAAACAAACCAAATGATGGTTCAAGTCCATGGCATACGATACACCTTGCTATTATTCCTCTAATAATGGTATATCCATAATTTAAACAAGAATTTATTAAATTTTCATCCCCTCGTTTAAATCTATATCCATATAATGCCTTAAAATAGTATGTAGCTGCTGTCGCTTCAAGATTAGTAGAATCACCAGAATTAACTTTTTTCTCCAGTGAATAAAGATAACTACTATCTCCGCCAACCATTTCATAACACAAACCTTGATTATGTATTTTCATTTTAACTATTTGCTGCCATAACCTTTTTTTTTGCGGTTTTGATAGATCCAGTTGCTGCTTAAT
>JBASOB010000598.1:0-7230 GCA_049657865.1 Mobilitalea sp. | reverse complement strand
GGTGATAGATTTATCCATCATGGATGTATTACTTCAAACACCGAATAAGGATAAAAAGAAGGGGATTCGTGATCGTGCTATTTTGGAGCTTCTGTATGCAACCGGAATAAAAGTGACAGAATTAATTAACCTGAAGGTGGAGGATGTCAATCTTTCCTCCAAATATATCACCTGCGGGGAACGAAGAGAACGTAATATCCCTTTTGGTAAAAGTGCTAAAATGGCCTTACAGGATTATATAGAGGTGAGAGCAAAGAATTTAACAGATAAGGATAATCAGACTTTATTTTTAAACTCCACTGGCGAACCCTTAAGCAGACAGGGATTATGGAAGATATTGAAGACTTATGGTGCTGAAATAGGTTCAGATGAAATCAATCCCAATACGATAAGGCATTCCTTTGCTGCTCATTTAATTGAAAATGGAGCAGATTTAGGAAGTGTTCAAGAATTTTTAGGTCATGCTGATATCACAACAACACAGGTTTATCTGACACAGACCTATAAAAACAGTAGAGAAGTCTATATGAATACGCATCCAAGAGCTTAAAACATGCAGTATATAAGAATGGAGGAGTTACTTTTGAAAGACAGTAAGAACTCATCAGAAAAAAATGAATTCCCATTGCCAATATTATATTTAATCAAATTGGTAATACTTGCATTATTTGTTGTGATTGGTTTACTCGTAGGTGAAGATTTACCTGATTTATTATTTGTAGCGGTCGGTATCTTACTTGTAAATATGATATTCGATTGGTTTCGTTATATGAAAAAAAGCAAAAACAAAGAAAAAGAGTAATAAAAATGATAACAAGGGTATCGAGTGATAGAAAGCCACATAAATAAAAATAAAAGGTTTTTGCTACTTCCTAAAGTATGTAATACTTAAGGATCCGGCAAAAACCTTTTTCAATTAAAATAATTATATGCTATCTGCAATTGTGTAGATTAATTTTTCAGAATCTTCCCAACCAAGACAGGCATCCGTGATGGATTTGCCATAAACATGATCGGTTATTTTTTGAGCTCCGCCTTCAAGATAGCTTTCGATCATGACACCTTTTACCATATTTGATATGTCAGATGAAACTTTACGGCTATGAAGAACTTCCTTCACGATACGAACCTGTTCCAGGTATTGTTTGTTAGAATTTGCATGGTTTGCATCTACGATAATTGCTGGATTTACTAAATCCCGTTCGTTATACATAGAAACTAAACTGATCAAATCTTCATAATGGTAGTTTGGAATGGATTGTCCATGTTTATTCACCGCACCTCTTAAAATTGTATGTGCGAGAGGATTGCCGGAGGTCATTACCTCCCAGGTACGATATAAAAAGGTATGACTTCCCTGAGCTGCAACTACAGAATTAAGCATTACGGAAATATCTCCGCTGGTTGGATTTTTCATTCCAGCCGGAACATCCATGCCACTGATGGTCAGACGGTGCTGTTGATCTTCCACAGAACGTGCACCTACGGCTACATAAGATAGGATATCTTCTACATAAGGCCAATTCTCAGGATAAAGCATCTCGTCAGCGGAAGTCAGTCCACTCTCAGCAATAGCGCGAAGATGCATCTTTCTCATAGCAATCAAGCCTTCCTGCAAATCAGGTTCTTTTTCTGGATCCGGCTGATGAACCATGCCCTTATATCCTTCGCCGGTAGTTCTAGGTTTATTCGTATAGATGCGCGGTATGATAATGATCTTATCCTCAACTTTTTCCTGAACTTTGGCAAGTCGTGAGATATAGTCACATACCGAATCTTCATTGTCCGCTGAACAAGGTCCGATGATTACTAGAAATTTATCGGAAGCCCCTGTAATAACATCTTTAATTTTCTTGTCCCGTTCCTTTTTACAGATAACATCTCTTGCAGGCATGGGATAAGCTTGAACTAACTCTTCTGGGGAAATTACTTCCCTAATAAATTTAAAACTCATTTCATCATTCTCCCTCGTATTTAGTGGATTTATTCTATTCTATTTTTTCTTATTCGTCAATCATTTCTATGAAAACAAACATAATTTCTTTAAATTTTTTAAATATTTTTAAAATAATATTAAATATACTGTTATTTAAAAAGTTAATAAAAACCATGATAGGATTTTTAGTAAAAATGTTATATAATATTATAGTAATAAAAATATATTACTGAAGTGATAGATATGAAAGAATCACACTTTTATATTGAGGCTTGTGTTCTATGAAGGAACAGAGGCATTCATTTTCAGAACCTGGAGGCTAAATATGAAGATGTATGATTTACTTAATAATAAGAAAAACAAAGAGAAACTTACAACAGAAGAGATAGAATATATTGTGAATGGATTTACAGATGGTACCATTCCTGATTATCAGGTATCCGCATTTTTAATGGCGGTATGTATTAATGGAATGGATCATGAAGAAACAGCGGCATTAACAGTTGCAATGGCTCACACCGGTGATATTCTGGATCTTTCCGCAATCCACGGATTAAAGGTAGATAAACATAGCACCGGCGGTGTCGGTGATAAGACTTCCTTAGTTGTTACCCCTATGGTAGCTTCTCTTGGAATTCCAGTTGCTAAGATGTCCGGCAGAGGCTTAGGTCATACCGGTGGAACAATCGATAAGTTAGAGAGCTTTCCTGGATTCTCAACTTCACTCTCTACCGAACAGTTTATTGAAAATGTGAATAAAGTTAAGATGGCTATTGTTGGACAGACCGCCAATCTGGCACCTGCTGATAAGAAACTATATGCACTTCGCGACGTAACGGCAACCGTAGATAACATCTCCCTGATTGCAAGCAGTATCATGAGCAAGAAAATCGCCTCAGGCTCTGATGTCATTGTCCTGGACGTTAAAACAGGCAGCGGCGCATTTATGAAGAGCTTTGAAGATTCCCTCGCATTGGCGCAGGAAATGGTTCAGATCGGTACCATTGCAGGAAGAAAAACATATGCAGTAATTACAGATATGAATCAGCCTTTAGGTAACGCAGTTGGTAATGCTATTGAGGTAACTGAAGCTATTAATACATTGGACGGGAACGGTCCTAAGGATTTATTAGAGGTCAGTATGGCATTGGCATCTCATATGGTAGTTGGTGCAGGCATTGCACAGACAATAGAAGAAGCAAAGACAATGTTGTATCAGACCATTGAAGATAAAAGTGCACTGAATAAATTTGCTGAATTTATTGCAGCACAAGGCGGCAATAACGAAGCGGTATACGATACCAGATTAATGCCAAGAGCTTCCCTTGAAGAAGAAGTGGAATCTGTAGAAGAAGGGTATATTACCTATATCCATACCGATGAAGTAGGTATGACATCACTTATTTTAGGTGGCGGCAGAGAAACCAAAGAAAGCGTTATTGATTTAAGTGTTGGTCTCATTATTAAGAAAAAACTTGGTGATTATGTGAAAAAAGGGGAGTCCCTTGCTACCTTATATGCCAATGACAGTGACAAATTAAAGGAAGCAAAACAAAGATTCTTGAGTGCTTATGTATTCGGAAAAGAAAAACCTAAGACAAATCCTTATGTTTATGCAATCGTAACAAAGGATGGTGTTACGAAACTGTAAGCTAAGTCATTCTGTAATCTGAAGTAAGAAGGTACAGAGATTTTCGTGAACTGTTATGCGGGAATCTCTGTTTGTTTGCATCGGTTATTGACACCTTTTAAATGAACTAGTATAGTATAATAGTTATGGCAGGATAGATCTTATCCTTGTTAGATCGTTATTATTATGAATAAGACATCGGAAAGGAGATTACATGCACACGGAAACTATCGTAGCAGGGCTGATTATTTTAATAATTATATGGGCTTTTATTGAGCGGAAACTACTCATTACTACGAAGTATGAAGTTGTATCTGATACGCTTCCAAAAGAGTTTGATGGTACAAATTTTGTTGTGTTATCTGATCTTCATAATCAGAATTTTGGAAAAGACAATGAAAGGCTAATTCATAAAATAGACCTTCTATCACCGGATTTTATTCTTGTGGCAGGAGATATGATTAATAAGGATACGGTATGTTATCCAAGTACATCCTTTACATTACTGGAAGCTTTATCTGAAAAATATAAAATTTATTACGGTTATGGAAATCATGAATTAAAAAATGATATGTTCCTTAAGATAAAAGGAAACAACCAGGAAAATAAAGGTTCTATGAGCGAAGAGGCGTATTCTACATGGGTAGAATATAAAGAAAATTTAATTAAAAGCAATGTGACCATCTTGAATAATGAATCTATCACGATTGACAAAGGGGAAGCAAAGCTTACGATTACAGGTCTTTCCATTGGAGGCATGTATTTCAGACATTTTAAATTGCCGACAATGACAACGCAGTATCTGAATCAGGTAATCGGAGAACATTGTGCCAATTATCAGATTTTAATCGCTCATAATCCCTGTTATTATAATGATTATCTTAATTGGGGTGCTGATTTAGTATTATCAGGACATTTACATGGTGGATTAGTCCGACTTCCTTTTATCGGAGGACTTGTATCACCGCAGGTAATATTTTTCCCGAAATACACAAGTGGGTTATATAGAAAGAAAGAGGAATCTGGAAAGAATCAGAAAGCAATGATTGTATCAAGAGGTCTTGGTTCTCATTCTATTATGCCACGTCTTTTTAATATACCGGATCTTGTTTTTGTACGTCTTAAGAATCCTTGATTGGACGCTGATTCCAATCCAAATGAGAGGAGCAACATGGGTATTCCTGTAAAGCTGGAGGCATTTGAAGGTCCACTTGACTTATTGCTTCATTTAATTGATAAAAATAAAATAAATATCTATGACATACCAATTCTTGTAATTACAGAGCAGTATCTGGATTTCATCCGGAATATGGAGGTCAAAGATCTTGAACTCATGAGTGAATTTCTTGTGATGGCCGCAACTTTGGTTAATATTAAATCAAAGATGCTTCTTCCAATCGATGAAGCTGAGGAAGAAGAGTTTGTAGATCCAAGACAGGAATTGATGGAACGTCTGTTAGAATACAAGATGTATAAATACATTTCGGAAGAACTAAAAGATAAGGAACTGGATGCTTCCCGCGTTATGTTTAAATCCTCCTCCATACCGGAGGAAATCGCTGATTATAAGGAAGACATTAATATGGAAGACCTATTATCCGATCTTACCCTGTCTAGACTTCATGAAATATTTAATTCCATCGTGAGAAAACAAGTAGACAAAATAGACCCGATTCGAAGTAAATTTGGTAAAATAGAAAATGAAGAAATTAATTTATCAATTAAGTATACACAGATTCAAAAATTCGGATTAGAGCATAAGACTTTCTCTTTTCGCAGTCTTTTAGAGTCTCAGCATACACGCATGGAAGCAATCGTTACGTTCCTTTGTATTTTAGAATTAATTAAGGTAGGCAGATTAAGAATAGAGCAGGAGTGTTTGTTTGATGATATCAATATCACTTATCTAGCTACAGATATCATGCAGATGGAGGAGGCAGGTTTTTAATGGAACTCAGACAGATAGAAGCAGAAATAGAAGCAATCTTATTTACCATGGGGGAAGCAGTAGATTTAGAAAGAATAGCAGGTGCTATTGATCACGATGTGGAAACGACCCGCCATATCATTCAAAATATGATGGACCAATATGAGCAGGAAGAACGGGGAATTCATATTATTGAACTAGATGGTGCCTATCAGCTTTGCACCAAACCCTCTATGTATGAAACCATCATCAAAATAACCCATATTCCGAAAAAGCATGTCCTTACCGATGTCCTTTTAGAAACATTATCCATTATTGCTTATAAGCAGCCTATTACGAAGCTTCAGATAGAAGCAATTCGCGGTGTTAAGTCCGACCATGCCGTGAACAGATTAATTGAATATAATCTAATCTGTGAAATGGGGCGAATGGATGCACCCGGAAGACCAATTCTATTTGGAACTACTGAAGAATTCTTACGTTGTTTCGGTCTCCAGTCATTAGAATCCCTGCCAATCATGAATCCTGAGAAAATAGAAGATTTCAAGATTGAAGCCGAGGAAGAGATGCAGTTAAAACTTGATATATAAATCACAAATCATGAAATGTCGCACTGTCTTAGAATCTTAAGTCAGCTGCGATATTTTTATATGGAATAAAATAATATAGATTCATCAAAAAAAGAACAGTAATACTAAACATTAAGTTTACAAATAGTAAAAAAAGTACTTGCATGTTGCTATATATTTTTGTATAATAGTCCATGCTGTTAATAGTTCTGTATATTTTTCATGAAAGAGCTTTATTTTCATGTGATTTATTAATTTTTTGGCATGCTTTCCATTGCCTGTAACGATTGACAGAAATTCAAATAAGAAAGGTTGTGATGTTGGAGTTGGAGAAAAAATTATCCCTATACGGCTTTAACAACCTCACAAAAACACTTAGCTTTAACATTTATGATGTATGCTATGCAAAAAGTGAGCGGGAGCAAAATGATTATATTGCTTATATTGATGAACAATACAATTCGGAACGTCTGACGAAGATATTAGTGGATGTTACTGAAATGATTGGCGCACATATTTTAAATATTTCAAAACAAGATTATGATCCTCAGGGAGCATCCGTAAATATTCTGATTGCGGAAGGTTCCATTGCAATGGATCAAGTTGACGATTCCTGTAATCAGGGGAATTATCCTGCAAGTTCGGGAGCCTCGGTACATGCTCATCTTGATAAGAGTCATGTGACCGTACATACATTTCCGGAACATCATCCGGATAACTCGATCTCTACATTTCGTGTTGATATTGATGTTTCAACCTGTGGAGAGATATCACCGCTGAATGCACTGGATTATTTGATTGGAAGTTTTGATTCCGATATTATTACGATAGATTACCGTGTCAGAGGATTTACAAGAGACCTTCACGGAATGAAATATTTTATCGATCATGATATTACTTCAATTCAGGACTATATCGATGATCAGACTTTAACAAGATATGATGCAATTGATGTAAACGTATATCAGGCTAATATCTTCCACACGAAAATGCTGATTAAAGAGATAGAACTACAAAATTATCTCTTTAATAAAGATGTATATGAACTTCCGCCGAAACAGAGACTTGATATTACAAGCAGTCTGCGAAAAGAAATGATTGAGATTTTCAGCGGAATGAATATATATTAAGCGGAGGGAGCTATGGAATGAACTACACACAACAGAAT
>JBASOB010000597.1:0-1725 GCA_049657865.1 Mobilitalea sp. | reverse complement strand
ACAAGATGAATCATTTCACCTACATCCGTCTTAATCTCACTTCGAACGCCTGTCACTCCCATAGAAGAGACGCAGTAGAGAAAGCCTTCTGCCTCATTTGCAATCATCTTAATTCGTTCTTTTGATGTTGGTGCAATCATCGAGATTAATGTAATTCCATACTGATCACAGAAAGGCTTCAGCTCATCTTTCTCTTCAAATGGTACATCAGGAACAATAACTGCATCAATTCCAACTTTTTTGCAATTTGCCATGAACCTGTCCGTACCATAGGTGAAAATCGGATTCATATAAGTCATAAAAGCCAAAGGAACCTTACTTACCTTACGAATTCTTTCTACTAGATCAAAAAGTTTATCTGTCGTGGCTCCTGCTTCAAGTGCGCGGTAATCTGCTTCCTGAATGATTGGACCTTCTGCAACCGGATCAGAAAAGGGAATACCAATTTCTATTAAATCCGCACCAGCCTCAGCCATACGAAGAATTAGCTGTTCCGTGATATCAATACTCGGGTCTCCCGCCGTTACAAATGCAACAAAGGCTTTTTTATTATGAAATACTTCTTCTATTCTATTCATAAATCTGTACCCCCCTGTAACGTGCAATTGCTGCCACGTCTTTATCTCCCCTGCCGGACAGATTGATTACCATGATCTGTTCTTTACCCATGGTCGGAGCTAATTTTCTCGCATATGCAACTGCATGTGCACTTTCGATAGCCGGAATAATTCCCTCCATTCGGGAAAGATATTCAAAAGCATCTACCGCCTCCTGATCCGTAATCGCAACATATTCTGCTCTTTTGGTATCATGAAGGTTGGCATGTTCCGGTCCGATACCAGGATAATCCAGTCCTGCGGAGATCGAATATACAGGAGCTATCTGCCCATATTCATCCTGGCAGAAATAAGACTTCATTCCGTGAAAGATTCCAAGGGAACCGGTCGTAATCGTAGCCGCGGTCTTATCCGTGTCAGCACCAAGTCCAGCTGCTTCACATCCGATCAGACGAACTTCCGGATTTTCAATAAACTCATAGAAGATTCCCATTGCATTGCTTCCGCCGCCTACGCAGGCAAGTACTGCATCCGGTAATTTACCTTCTTTTTCCATCAGCTGCTGCTTTACTTCCTTGCCAATGACACTTTGAAAATCACGTACGATGATCGGAAATGGATGCGGTCCCATGACGGAACCAAGTACATAATGAGTATCTTCCACTCTTTTTGTCCATTCACGCATCGTTTCATTGACTGCATCCTTAAGAGTCTGAGTTCCGGTTGTCACCACGTGCACCTTGGCTCCTAGAAGCTCCATACGGAATACATTGAGTGCTTGTCTGTCAGTATCTTCCTTGCCCATAAAGATCTCGCATTCAAGTCCTAAGAGTGCTGCAGCAGTTGCTGTTGCAACTCCGTGCTGTCCTGCTCCGGTTTCAGCGATTACTCTGGTCTTTCCCATCTTCTTAGCAAGAAGAACCTGACCAAGAACATTATTAATTTTATGGGAGCCTGTATGATTTAAATCTTCTCTTTTAATATATATTTTGGCACCGCCAAGATCTTTCGTCATCTTGTCTGCATAATATAGAAGGGAGGGTCTTCCTGCATAATTTTTAAGCAGATCATCCAGCTCCTTACAGAAATTTTCATCATTCTTATAGAAGTTATATGCTACTTCTAATTCATTCACGGCATTCATTAAAGTTTCCGGAATATATTGTCC
>JBASOB010000596.1:0-1981 GCA_049657865.1 Mobilitalea sp. | reverse complement strand
CCGTGATTATTGTCTTTGTTGTCTTAATTATCACAATTATCGTGGTAATTGTTAAGAAGAGAAGAAAGAAAAAAGCTAAGAAGCAAGGAAGTAAATAAAGCTAAGAAACCAGGAAGTAATTAGATATTAGAAACAAGGAAGTATATAGAGCTTAGAAACAAGGAAGTATATAGAGCTTAGAAACAAGGAAGTAATTAGAGATTAGAAACAAGGAAGTAATTAATAGATATGAACAAGGAAACATATGAAGATTATAAACAAGGAAGCATATAAAAATAAGAAAAAGGTATGGGTAGGAAGAAAGTTCGCGAAGCGTTTTTCATTTAATGGGTAAAGGTAGACAAAAGATTGAAAAATATTTAACAAATTACTTTAAACCTATTTCTTTATTTGTAAATAAGATGTATAATAAAATATAATAGTAACTATTACTATTATTATATAAAATTTAATTGATAGAAAGTTTACGCATCTTACTTAACAAGGTTAATATCAGCATGGATTCTATCATAAAAAAGAAATTAGATAGAGTATGGATTTACCGGATTTGAAGTATATTGGAAGCAAAAAGTACAGAAGGAATAATAACGAAGTATAGATATATTTGAATTAAGTAATAGAGAAAACATAAATTTAAGGAGGACATTATATGAAAGTAGTAGTAATTGGATGTACACATGCTGGAACAGCAGCTGTTAAAACAATATTAAACGAAGATCCGAAAGCTGAAGTAATTGTATTTGAAAGAAATGACAATATATCATTTTTATCCTGTGGTATTGCTTTATATGTAGGTGGAGTCGTAAAAGATCCTGCAGGCTTGTTCTATTCGAATCCGGAAGAACTTCAGAAGATGGGCGCAACAATTAAGATGAAACATAATGTAACAAGTATCGATGTAAATGCAAAGAAAGTAATCGCTGAGGATTTGGTTTCAGGTAAAGAAATTGAAGAATCTTATGATAAATTAGTTAATACAACAGGATCCTGGCCGATTATTCCTCCGATTCCTGGAATTGAAAGCGACAATATTCTTTTATGTAAGAATTACGAACAGGCGAATGAAATTATTCGACGAAGTGCCACAGCTAAAAAAATAGTGATCGTAGGTGGAGGATACATTGGAATTGAGTTAGTTGAGGCGTTCCGTGAGTCTGGAAAAGAAGTAACTTTAATTGATGGTTTAGACCGCATATTAAATAAATATCTGGATAAAGAATTTACGGATGTATTAGAAAGCGTGCTAAAAGAACATGGTATCAAGCTGGCGTTAAATCAGACTGTACAAAATTTTGCTGCAGATCAGAATGGTAAAGTAAAAGCAGTAATTACTTCAGGTGGTGAATACGAAGCAGATATGGTAATACTATGTGTGGGGTTCAGACCTAATAATGAACTTCTTAAAGGGAAAGTTGATATGCTTCCTAACGGTGCAATTCTTGTAGATGACTATATGAGAACCAGTAATATTGATATCTTTGCTGCTGGTGACAGTTGTGCGGTACATTATAATCCGAATGGTGGTCAGGCTTATATCCCTCTTGCAACCAATGCAGTTCGTATGGGTACGCTGATTGGTAAGAATATTAAAGAAGCAAAAGTGAAATACAGAGGGACACAGGCTACTTCTGGATTATATTTATTCGGATATAACATTGGTTCTACCGGACTTACTGTTTGTAGCGCACCTCAATTTGACATTAAGGTTCGTTCTGTAATCGTAAAAGATAATTATCGTCCTGAATTTATGCCGACTACACATAAAGTGCTGATGCAGTTGGTATATGAAGTTGATACGAATCGTGTCGTGGGTGGACAGGTAATGTCCAAATATGATATTACGCAGTCTGCCAATACATTATCACTTGCAATTCAAAATAAGATGACAATTGAAGATTTAGCATATGTTGACTTCTTCTTCCAACCTCATTTTGATCGTCCTTGGAATTATCTGAATATTTTAGCTCTTGCTGCAGTAGAG
>JBASOB010000595.1:0-2120 GCA_049657865.1 Mobilitalea sp. | reverse complement strand
GTACCTACCAATTCCCCATCAAAGTAAGGTATATTCATTTTTTTCATTAGTTTGATATTACCGGCCATAACCTTTTTTTGATCCACTAAAGCAATTACACCGTGACCGGATATTTCTTCAACATCTGATATACGTCCATTATCAATAACTTTTCCATAAGCTCGTTTTAGTGATAAAGAAATTGGATGATTAGAGTAACTTTCAACATATGCAGTTAATTCTAGCAATTCTTCATTTGAAATTCCTTCCGGATGGATTTGCTGAACGTTAAATACACCTTTTGTTAACGTTCCGGTTTTATCAAATACAACAATTTCAGTTTTCGCTAAAGCCTCTAAATAGTTGCTGCCTTTTATTAAGATGCCTTTCCTTGAAGCACCACCAATACCTCCAAAGAAACTTAATGGAATAGAAATAACAAGGGCACAAGGACAAGAAACCACGAGGAATGATAAAGCTCTATAAATCCAATCACTAAAGGTAGCTCCATCAAATAAAAGAGGTGGAATAATTGCAATAATAACTGCGACAATAACAACAATTGGGGTATAATATCTTGCAAACCTAGTTATAAATTGCTCTGAATTTGATTTTTTACTGCTTGCATTTTCAACCAGGTCAAGTATCTTACTTACAGTCGATTCACCATATTCCTTTGTTACTTCTGCCGTAATAACTCCATTGATATTAATGCAACCACTTAAAATGTCATTTCCAACTTCTACATCGCGAGGAACCGATTCACCGGTAAGTGCAGACGTATCAATCATAGAACTACCTTCAATAACCTTAGCGTCAAGAGGAACTTTTTCCCCCGCCTTAATTACAATAATATCTCCGATTTGAACCTCATCTGGATCAACTTTAACAAGTTCATCACCTCTTTTAACATTAGCATAGTCAGGACGAATGTCCATTAGACTTGCAATTGACTTTCTTGACTTATTAACTGCATAGCTTTGAAATAATTCACCGACTTGGTAAAAAAGCATTACTGCGACACCTTCAGGAAAGTCACCAATAAAGAATGCTCCTATTGTAGCAATACTCATAAGGAAGTTTTCATCAAAAACTTTACCTCTAATAATATTCCTAAGAGCTCTTAAAACCACATCGCCACCAACTATAATGTAGCTGACCAAAAATAAGACAGGCTTTATCCAATTAATATCTATATTTATTATAAAAGCTACAATATAGAAGATCGCACCGATAATAATGCGCCAAAGACGTTTTTTCATTTAGTTATACTCCTTTATGCCTTCTTCATGACTGTATCAGGCTCTATTTTTTTAATTACTTTTTCAGCTTCTGCAATAATTGTAGGCATCTTGTCGTCATCACCCTCAATAACCAATTTTGTGGTCATGAAATTAACTGTAGCTTCCTTTACTCCATCTAACCCATTAATTGCTTTTTCAATTTTTGCTGCACAATTTGCACAGTCCAATCCTTCAAGTCTAAATGTCTTTTTCATACTAAAATCCTCCATTAAATTATGTTATTTGTCATTATACTTAAAATTATGATTTTTACTTTTCTCTGATATGCTCCAATCCCTTTTCAAAGATTTCCTTCACATGATCATCTGTCAAGGAATAAAACACTACTTTACCTTCTTTTCTGTACTTTACTAAATTTGCTGCTCTTAATGATTTAAGTTGATGGGAAATAGCTGACTTAGTCATATTTAACAACACCGCTATATCGCATACACACATCTCACTTTCATCTAATGCCCATATGATCTTTGCCCGTGTACTATCTCCTAATACCTTAAAGAAATCAGATAAATCATAAAGCTCATCTTCTTCCGGCATAGCCAGTCTGACTTTATCTACAATATCAGCATGAAGCACGTCACAATCACAATTAATTTCTAATTCTTTCAATATTTCACCTTCTCTATTTTTTATAATTGATTAATTGTTCAACCATAATAATATTATAGTTGAATATACACTCAATTGTCAACAAGAATATGTAAAAAATTTTTCTAACCCTTTTTAATGCAACTAATCTATTATCAGTTATATTAACTATTTCTTAAAGGTGTAGCGATAATACAATTAATGAGATTATAATCACATCTTTGTACTTGAATTAACAAACAATTACTC
>JBASOB010000594.1:0-2605 GCA_049657865.1 Mobilitalea sp. | reverse complement strand
TATCATTTTTATCGATTAAACTCCACTTGGAGAGAATGGTCTTGTTTGCAGGTAAAGAAATAGCACTTTCTGAACCATATGGTATTTTTAATTCAATTTCGTCCCCATTCTCTGTTAAAAATTGTTTCATCGATGCGGAGTCATCCTTATGTGTAATCACTGCGATATATTTTTTATTAATGTCAGTGGTATAATAATATTTTTGCCTGCTCAATACACTGTTTATATTGCCTTTTTCATTAATCTTGAAATAATAGTCCATCGGTGCGCCCTTTTCATTATTTATAATTACATTTTGTTCCATACTTTTTAAAAATAATATTCCTAAGAAAAAGATTATAACTATTACTAATATTGTTTTCTTCATTTCGAATTAATTTCGATGTCCCAAAATAAGTAATAGCAATGGATAAAAAATAACAAAAAAATAAATAGACATAAGAAAGAGCAAAAACAACGATTTCCTAAGATAGAAAGAGAAATAATTAAAAATTTACGACTAAAGAAAGCAACTAAAAAAAAACAGCAAAAAAATAGGTAAAACCCTTGATATACCAATGAAATTGGTGTATAATTAAAATATCGACAAATTAATTAAAAGGAGTTTTACCTATGAAGATTCTACCACAAATAATGATGTTTGACTATACCCAAAATGAAGAAGTTTTAGGAGATTTAGAAAGATTAAAAAAAGTAATTGATAATATACCAGACGGTAAATTAATCCACAGATTGAATGAAACAAGAGGAAAAGGAAGAAATGATTGGCCTATAGTATCAATGTGGCACGCAGTACTAGCAGGAATTGTATTTCAACATACTTCTGATTCTGAATTATTAAGAGAATTAAATAGGAATAGTCAATTGAGAGATTTGTGTGGATTTGTACCAAAAACAGAAAGACAGAAAAATGGAACGTATAAAATATTTGTTGCACCAACAGCAAGTGCGTATAGTAGATTTCTAAAACATTTAATAAAATGTCAAAACGAGCTAAATGAAATATTCCAGAACTTAGTAAAATACATGTATGAAAATCTTGAAGATTTCGGAGAGCTGTTAGCTTTAGATGGTAAGGCAGTACAATCATATGCAAGAAATTATAGCGATAAAAAAGAGGAAGATGGAAGAAGAGATACGGATGCAAATTGGGGAACAAAGAAATATACACAATCAACAAATTCTAAGGGAGAAAAGGTAATAAAAAAAGTAAATTGGTTTGGATACAGAATTCATCTAATAGTAGATGCAACGTACGAACTTCCAGTAGAATTTAAAGTGACACCAGCATCAAATAGTGAAAAAACAGAAGCAAAAGAAGTTTTAAAAATGATGTCAGAAGAAAAACTTGAAAAATGCAAGTATTTTACGGCCGATAAAGGATATGATGATACTAAAATAATAGAGTACTTGGAGTCAAAGGACATATCACCAATAATAGATATTTGTAACAAGTGGAAAGATGGAGAAAAAACAAAACAATATAAAGATACAGATATAGTATATACCTATGATGGTAAAGTTTATTATGTTAACGATAAAGCAGAACAAATAAAGTTAAGATATTTGGGATACGATAAAAGTAGCGATAGTCAGAGATACGGATTTTATCCACAAAACAAAGATAACAGAGTGTTCAGAATTCCGCTAAATACAGATAGAAGAATATTTGTACCAGTAGCAAGAGATTCAAAAAAATGGAAAAGAATCTATAAAACAAGAACAAGTGTAGAGCGTGTAAATGGAAGAATAGATAGGGATTATCAATTTGAAGAGCACACAATCAGAGGCATGAAAAAAATGAATATGTACATAACAATAACTTTTATTACAATGTTATCAATGGCTAAAAGTAAGATAGAGACTAATAATAATGAACATCTTGGTGCCCTAATATCTTAGAGAAAAACCATTTAAAAACAATTCAAAATTATGTTGTTTTGTTTTACTCAAATTTAATAATTTCAAAATTAATTATTAACTAAATTATATAAAAATAGAAAATTACTTAAAAAACAGATGATTTTTTTGAAATTAACTGGGATTATTAAGTATAGTTTTGAAATTTATTTTTACAACGCAAATAATTCATTTCATACTCACTTTGTAATTTTCACAGTTTTCTGATATACTATTCTGAGCGAAAATGAAAATCTCATAAATGCGAATTGCCTAACCCCACTTTTCAGAAAAAGCACTTATAAAAAATGGGGTTAGCGCATCTTCACTACTTTCAGAATAACATATTATATTTAGCCCTATTTTGATTAGAAATCTTATAACTGTGAACTTTACACTCGCTTTCATCAGATTTAAACCTAAATTAAAATTCTATTTGCACGTAGAGTGGAACACACTACACATCCTTACAGTAAAATAGTCATCATTATCATTTTAAGCTGATTAAAGTTATCATAAACAAAGAGGTTTACAATACACTTCCAATCAATACATCTTTAATTTTTTCCTATTCCCATAAATCTTTTCTAAAAACTCTTAATACACTGCTAATATGCATTGTACATATCTTTATTAAAAACATAATTTACGCTATTTCCCTTTATTTTAATATTTTTTATTTCGGTACCTTCAGTGTCTATTCTAA
>JBASOB010000593.1:0-4677 GCA_049657865.1 Mobilitalea sp. | reverse complement strand
GTATATTATAATAGACATAATTATGATTTGAATTAATTGTACTTATTGACATGGATTTTTTGGCTTGCATTTTAAAATATTAAATTTGCATTTCGTATTTGTATTTGATTCCTGTATTTACATTTGGTTTTTTTGTTTATATTTGTATTTTATATTTACATTTTGTATTTGATTCTTGTATTTGTTTTTCAGTAAGCACAAGATATTCTTAAGAAATTGGTAGGGGGCCGAATGGAAATTCAACAATTAAAGTTCTTTTTAAAGGTAGCCGAGTGTAGAAACTTTACAGTTGCAGCAACAGACCTTAATATATCTCAATCTTCCTTATCAAAGCATATCAAAGCTTTAGAGGAAGAAGTTGGTATTAAGCTGATTGAGCGAAGTACACGGAGTCTTACGGAGGCCGGTATTTATTTTTCCGGATATGCCAGTAAAATTATAGAAGATTATGATGTAATGCAGTTGAATATGAACCAATATAAGAAGATAAATAAGAAAGTATTAAGTATCGGTACCATTCCGGTAATGAGCCAATATGGCATCAACTCTTTAATTGCTGGTTTTAAGAAGCAGAATGAAGACATTGATATTCATATTGTCGAAGGAAGAAGTCCGGAAATATTATCATTACTTGATGCATCTAAAATTGACTTAGCTTTTATTCGTACTATTTCCATAAAGGAAAATAATTACAATGTTAATTCTCTTATCGATGATGACCTGGTACTTATTGTACCAAAGGGACATCCATTTACCAGAAATTTAAGGATGGATTTATCGTTGGCTGAAAAAGAAAATTTTATACTCTTAGACTCGGGTAAGGGGATTAATGATTTATGTATGGAAGCATGTCGGGAATCAGGATTTGAACCTTGCGTATTGTTTGAATATAGTAGGATTGAAACGATCATCGGTACCGTAGCAGAAGGCTTAGGAGTGTCGCTGCTGATGCGAAAAGTTGTAGAATTCTTTAATAATACCGATATCCAAGTGATAGAGCTAACTCGAAAATATACCACTACGTTAGCGTTGGTAGAAGTACCGCACAAGAAAGATTCTGTAACTATGAAACTTTTTCGTGAATTTACAAAAGAGTGGTTTGAAAAACTTGGAACTACCAAATAAGCGATTTATGAATAATCATTGATAGAAATAAGAAAGGGCATATTCCAATCCGGAATATGCCCTTTCTTATTTTGAATTGCAATAAAAAAAGTGGGTTGTTATTATAATAAATGATTAACTGTTTATCCTGAAGTAAAATATAAATTGTTAAGGTTATGCTTAACCTTAACATCAAGGAGGATTCTTACGTGAGTGAAGAAAATGAGCAAATTGAGGTATTTGATCTGCGTTCTGCAATAGAATTATTAAAGTCAATACCCGGGCAATTAATTGAAACAGAGGTACCCGTGCACCCACTTGCTGAACTCGCAGGAGTGTATCGACATGTCGGTGCGGGTGGAACGGTGATGCGCCCAACCAGAAAGGGACCGGCGATGATATTCAATCAAATCATCGGTCACGAAGATGCAAGAGTTTTGATTGGACTCTTATCTAGTCGTGAAAGAGTTGGGTTATTGTTAAATGAAAAGGAAAATCGTCTTGGTTTCCTTTTAAACGAAGCAGTAAAACATCCAATTCAACCGATTACCGTATCAAGTGAAAAAGCATTATGCCAAGAAGTTGTTCATTATGCAGAGGAACCTGGTTTTGATATCAGAAAATTAGTTCCAGCTCCCACCAATACAGAAGAGGATGCAGGTCCGTATATTACGATGGGAATGTGTTATGCCTCGGATTTAGAGACAGGAGAATCTGATGTCACAATACATCGTCTGTGCCTTCAAAGTAAAGATGAGATGTCAATGTTTTTTACGCCGGGAGCACGTCATCTAGGAGTTTTTCGTGAAAGAGCAGAGAAACTTGGTAAGCCCTTGCCGATTTCCATCAGTATCGGCGTTGATCCTGCAATTGAGATTGCTTCTTGTTTTGAACCACCGACTACGCCGCTTGGATTTAATGAATTAAGTATCGCTGGAGCAATCAGAAACAAAGCAGTTGAACTGGTTCCCTGTTTAACAATAGAGGAAAAAGCAATTGCGAATGCAGAATATGTGATTGAAGGTGAACTACTTCCCGGAGTGTATGTGCGAGAAGATCAAAATACAAATACAGGAAAAGCAATGCCAGAATTTCCGGGTTATACAGGCGGGGCTGACTTACAGGTGCCAGTAATTAAAGTGAAAGCCGTAACACATCGTAAAAATCCAATTATGCAGACAGTGATCGGGCCAAGTGAAGAGCATGTGAATCTGGCTGGAATTCCTACCGAAGCAAGTATTCTTCAAATGGTTGAAAAAGCGATGCCCGGCAGATTACTGAATGTATATGCTCATTCCTCAGGTGGAGGCAAATTCATGGCTGTTTTGCAATTCAAGAAAAGCCAGCCAAGTGATGAAGGAAGACAGAGACAGGCAGCTTTATTAGCGTTCTCGGCATTTCCTGAGTTAAAACATGTCTTTTTAGTAGATGATGATGTAGACCCATTTGATAGCAATGATGTATTATGGGCTTTAACTACGAGATATCAAGGTGATGTAGATACTATCTGTATTCCTGGTGTGCGCTGTCATCCGCTTGATCCTTCGAATAGTCCTGATTATAGTCCTTCCATCATCGATCGGGGCATTGCCTGCAAGACTATTTTTGACTGCACGGTTCCTTATCATTTAAAAGATAAATTTCAGAGATCAAAATTTATGGAGGTGGATCCAAGTAGATTCGCTCCGGAATTGTTTGATGGAGAATGATGAATAATATGACTGTTAAGAAGGGAAGAATTGAAATTAAAGCGAAAGCAATATTAGTGGGAGATGATTTATGTATCATAATCTCCGGTGGCGACAGGCCTCATATTGGTTGTGTCACCCTAAGCATTCCAAGACCAGGGATATCGGACAGCAGTAAAAATAGTGCAACTACTTCTGTTATGAATATAACAGGTCATAAAGATGATGAAGCCGCGAGATACGTATCTCAGACACTTGCTTCCGCCCTGAATAAAAATGTAGTTGTAACTTGTGGTATTCATCTGGACAATATCACAAATGAAGAGATTGATGAGACATTAGTTCTTATCAAGGAACTAACTGATCAACTGATAGAGGCTTTCTTGATAGAACCTAGATAAAAGGTTCTAGATATAGCAGTGAACTATATTTTAAGATATTATAGAATCTTTGTTTATATACATGAAAAATGAGAATAACTGTAAACAAAGTTAAAGATTATGAATATGGCAATTATATAATAAGTAAATAGTAAAAACCCATAAACATTATCCTTAAAGTATTATTAGCATAGTGAAAATTATGGACAGTAAAAAGAAAAAAATGAAAAGAGGAACCAGAATGAATTACGATTTGGAATTTGATGACTCTAATTATAGTGTCGAAACAATCTCTTTCGAGGGCAAAGAACTTACCTACCGGGCTTATGAAAATATTATTTATGTGAAGAATCCAGTCGACATCAATTATCAGCACTTAAGTATTTTTGTACCAGAGGTTTATTATAGTGGTGAGTCGATAGATGGATATGACTTGAAATCAGCTCCGATATTTTTGCCTAATACAATTGGAGGATATATGCCGGGCAGACCTGAAAAACCAGGCAAAGATTTTATGGACAGAACGAATGCTTCATTTTATGCATTACTGAATGGATATGTTGTCGTTTCACCAGGTGCCAGAGGACGTGGTCTGACAGACGAGGGTGGCCGATACATTGGCATAGCACCGGCTTGTATTGTAGATCTGAAAGCAGCGGTTCGTTATCTACGTCACAATTCAAATCGTATACCAGGTAATGTAGAAAAAATAATTTCCAATGGAACCAGTGCAGGGGGAGCATTATCCTCTTTACTTGGAGTTACAGGAAATCATCCTGATTATGAAAAATATCTAGAGAAAATAGGAGCTGCAAAAGAAAGGGATGATATTTTTGCTGCCTCCTGTTACTGTCCGATCACTAATTTAGATCACGCCGATATGGCTTATGAATGGGAATTCAATGGCCGCAATGAATATCACCGCATGAAATTCGAGAAAATAGAAGGCACCAGTCGACCTAAGATGACGCCGATTGACGGAGAAATGACCGATTTAGAGAAACAGTTATCGGAGAAATTAAAAGTTATATTTCCAGATTATCTAAATTCGCTGGCTTTAAAAGATATAGATGGAGGTCCATTAGTGTTAGATTCTGATGGAAATGGCTCCTTTAAGAATTATGTAACAACTTATGTAATTGCATCGGCTCAGAAAGAACTAGAAAAAGGAACCGATTTATCTGATCTCAATTGGTTAAAAGTAAAAGATGGAATTGTAATTTGTGTTGATTTTGAGAAGTATGTTGATTTTCGTACCAGAATGAAAGAAACTCCTGCTTTTGATAGTGTGTCAATGGGAACACCTGAAAATGAACTCTTTGGTTCCGAGGAGATCATGTACCGTCATTTTACGGAATTCAGCAGAGAACATAGCCTCGTAAATGGGGAAATAGCAGAAGAATTACAGATTAAGCTGATGAATCCAATGAATTACATTGGAGATGATACGTGTATCTGCGCTAAAAACTTCAGAATCCGTCATGGTGCAGCAGACAGAGATACTT